>CANOGC010000026.1 GCA_947565445.1 uncultured Clostridium sp.
TACTTTCAAAGGTGTAGCAGAACAAAAAGCAAGAGCAACTTATGAAAAATTAATTAATCTTTGTAAAGATGATCCAGATGTTGTAGAGCCACTTCGTTTCTTACGTGAAAGAGAAATCGTTCACTTCCAAAGATTTGGTGAAGCTCTTCGTGGAGTACAAGATAAACTAGCACAGAAGAATTTTTATATGAACTCTTGTAAAGAAGATAAAAATTTAATGGAATGTACTAAAGATTTTAATATGGTAAATAACTATAGCCCTTGTGATAGTGTTTGTAACTGTAATAAGAAATAATGTATTTAGGGAGATGTATTTATATGTCTCCCCTATTTTTGTAATAAAAAAGTATATTCTCCATAAAATAATTAATGGAGGAGATTTTGTATGGATAAAAATAAAATAAGAAATATCTTTCAAGCTAATAATATGTTGCTTATCAACATATTATTTTTGTATAATTTGCACTTTTATGTGAATTGTAGTATAATTATATTAAATTAGTCTTGTATTTTAAGACACAATAAGGATTGAAGTTTAATCCTTGATACTATCAACCACGTTTTAATGAAGAAAGGAAAAATCATTATGAAAAAAAGTACAACCTTTATTATCACATTGGCACTTATCGTTTTAGCAGGCTTTCTTGACTTTGCTCCGCTCACAGCATTAGCAACAAACAACACGAAAGCGGCAAACCAGTCACAGTACATAGTGACGGCTATGCACAACAACAAGCTGGTAGCACTGGATTGTTGGGACAGCAACCATTGGAATAAGGCACTTACAAGTCCAACCATCTTAAAGTGGGAAAACAAGCAAGCTCGGGATATATCATTTCTTGTAGTTGGCCCTATCAAACAAATCAACTTGATTGACAGTGATGGATGCTTCATTTCAAAGCTGAAGATGAAACTTTTGAAAAATGGAGCTTATCAAGTAGACTTTGTTATGGAGCCAGACTTAGCTGGAAACGTGTGTACCATCGAAAAGGATGGCGATCCCAATTATGTACTGTATCGTGATTATTTTTTTCAGATTATCTCAACAGATAGTAATATCACGCCTCAGTACACCAGTGTGCGTTATGGAATCAATTAGAGCGAAACAAAACTGGGGACACTTTGTTGTGTTCCCGGTTTTAAGTTATTTATTTACCTCATCTAATACCTTTGCTAAATATTTCATACTAGTCATACATTGCTCCATAGTGTTCCCTGTTGCTCCTACTTCTATTATAGTTGCAGCTTTTGTTAAATGTTGATTATATCTTGAATTTCTTACTATAATAGGTCTAAATAAACCTGGATATAATTCATTTGCTTTTTGTTGTACTTTTATTGCAAATTTTAAATTATCTTGCCAATTTAAGTGTTGTAATCCTCCCCCATCTGTTCCAATAACAAACATAAGTTGTGCTGCTGTTTCATCTCCTATTTTTACTGAAGGTGCGTACTCTGGCTTACTTCCTACTGCATCTCTATGTAAGTCTATTACCATTTGTGTATTTGGTTGTTCTTTTAAGATGTTTTCTACTGTTGTAAGTGATTTACCGTATGAGCCACTATATTCTGGGTAATCATGGTATGTTTGATTATGTGTTACATTAAACCCATAACTTTTTAATTGTGCTTCTAATTCTTTTCCAACTCTTGCAACACTATAATTTAAATCTGTTGTTCTGTAACTTCCACTTGCTTGGTAATTATAGTTTTCTGTTGGTGTATAACTCTCACAAGTATGTGTGTGAAAAATTATAACATCTTTTTTGTTTTCTAATGTTATATTAGGTGTTAATGTATCAGGAGTTATTTCCTTTTTTGATTCATTTTTTACTTTAACTGTCCCATATTCTAAATTATATTTAGGTGTAATATTATTTTCTTCAACTTGAGTTGTTTGTACATCTGTTTCGGCATGTGCAACTTGTGATGCCTCTTCTATACTACTTTCTACTACCCCATCTTCTTCTTTATCTTCAATAAGGTTATTCATCATACCAAGTTCAACACTTAACATTCTTCTTAAAGATGAGCCACGTGAAGTTACCTTTTTTGCATCTTCTTCTAGTTTTTGAATTTTACTATTACCTTTTATATTTGGTAGCGTACCTTCAACACATGATATAAAATTAGCATTTTTTAAAACGCTAGAAACTTCATTAGTAGGAACACTTACTTTTTTTACTATTACTTTTATTCCTAATAATATACATATTAAAACTAATGCCATTATTATATATTTAATAAGAGATCTAACACTAATCACTGTTACGTTAACCATCTTTTCCTCCATTAAAAACACTCTCTATAAATATATATGCACATTTGTCCAAATTATGATAAATTTATTCTTTCTATTATACTATCTATTTCTAATTTAATTTCTTTTTCTTCACCTGTTTTCATGTCTTTTAATTTTGCTTGTTTTGTATTTACCTCTTCTTCCCCAATAACTAATAAATATCTACAATTCATTTTATCTGCATATTTTAAGCTTGCTTTCATACTTCTTCCACAAATATCAGTTTCTACATACATTCCTCTGTTTCTTAATTCAAACGCTAAGTTCATACCTTCTTTTTTTGCTATTTCTCCAATATAAGCTATGTATAAATCTGGTGTAGTATCTTTTATTTCTTCTTTTGCATATTTTTCAAAGATATCTATTAGCCTATCTTCTCCCATAGCAAAACCAATAGCTTCTGTTTTTTGCCCACCTAATTCTTCTACTAAACCATCATATCTTCCACCTGCTAAAACTGTATACCCTTCTGTTTCAGATACAAATTCAAACACTGTTTTTGTATAATAATCTAAACCACGTACAATACCTGCATCAATTACATATGGAATATTTAAAAATTGTAATGATTTTTTCACATTTTCAAAATGTGTGCTACATTCTTCACAAAGATAATCTAAAATAACTGGTGCACCTTGGTTTAATTCTTTACATTTTCTTTCTTTGCAATCTAATATTCTCATTGGATTCTTTTCAAATCTTGTTTTACATGTATCACAATATTTATCTAAATTCTTTCCTATAAATTCCTTTAATGCCTCTTGATATTTTGCTCTACAAGTAGGACAACCTATACTATTAATATTTAAGGTAACTCCTGGTATATTAAATTTCTTAATAGTTTCATTTGCCATTGCAATTAATTCCACATCTGCTTCATATGATGCTGTCCCTATAATTTCTGCTCCAATTTGGCGAAATTCTCTATATCTTCCTTTTTGAACATTCTCATACCTATACATTGGCATCATATACCACATTTTGGTTGGAGATGGCAAAGATGCCATTCCATTTTCAATATAGGCTCTAACAACACCTGCTGTTCCTTCTGGTCGTAAAGTAATACTTCTTTCTCCTTTATCTAAAAAAGTATACATTTCTTTTTGTACTACATCTGTTGTATCTCCTACTCCTCTTTCAAAAAGTTCTGTTTGTTCAAATACTGGAACTCTAATTTCTTTAAATCCATAATTTTCTAATATTTCTTTTGCCTTTTCTTCAACATATTGCCACTTATATGAATCTCCCGGCAATATATCTTTTGTTCCTTTTGGTTTTTGTATCATATATTATCATCCTTTCTTAAAAATCACGTTCTCTTAGTTCTAAATAAATTGGCTTTTCTTCTCTTATCATAGTAGATTTTCCGGTGTCCTGGATATACAATTGTATCATTTGGTAAAACCAAGAGTTTATCTGTAATAGAATTCATTATATCTACTAAGCTTCCTGTTGGTAAATCTGTTCTTCCCCATGTACCACGAAATAAAGTATCTCCACTAAATAGCATTTTCTCTTTTTCACAATATAAAGATGTTCCACCATTTGTATGTCCTGGTGTATGAATTACTCTAAATTCTATTTCTCCTATATGAATTAAATCTCCATCATCAATCCTTGAATCTTCTTCTAACTTAATATCTGGTATTCCTATATAGTAATTTAGTGTAACATCTGGCTTCCTTAAATTTTCACTTTCTGTACGATGTATTAATACTTTTGCTCCATATTTGTTTTGCAAATCTACTACTGCTCCTGTATGGTCTCCATGGCAATGTGTTAAATAGATATATTTTAGCTTTGCTTCTAATATCTCCAACATTTCTATTATTTTTTCTGCACTACTTGCAGGGTCAATTACCATAGCTTCTTTTGTAATATCATCTACAATAATATAACAATTTGTTAAATCTGCTAAATTTGTTTCTAATTGCAATCTTTTTAATATCATTTGTAACATCCTTTTCTTTATTTCTTTCTTTTTACTTCAAATACACTATCTACTTTTCTTATAGTTTTTAAAGCTTTATTAAGCTCTTCTAAGTTTTGTACTTCTATTGTAATTTCTGTAATTACAATTCTATCTTTATTTGCCTTACTATTTACTGCTACTAATTTTGTTTTTACATCATAAATCGCTTTAATAATATCTGCTAATAGTCCTGTTCTATCATTTGAATATACTTCTATATCCACATTATAACTAGATGATTTTTCTCCTACCCATTCAACATCTATAATCCTATTTGGTTCTTGTAATAGTTCTTTTATATTAACACACTCTGTTGTATGAATAGATACTCCTCTTCCTTTTGTAATATATCCAATAATATTATCTCCTGGAACTGGATTACAACATTTTGATAGTTTTATTAAACAATTATCAATTCCTTTTACAATAATTCCACTTTTAGGCACATTATTATTTGTTCTTTTTTGGTTTACTAATGCTTCTAGTTTCTTTTCAATATCATCATCTTGGTTTACCTTTTTATATTCTTCTAGCATTTTCGCAATAATTTTTCCTGCTGATATTGCTCCAAAACCTACTGATGCATACATGTCCTCTACACTTGCATATTTATACCTATCTAATGCTGCTCCAATGTATTCTTGTTTATGAAGTTCTGCTTGGTTCATTCCAATACGTTTTATTTCTTTTTCAATTAGCTCTTTTCCTTTTATAATATTCTCTTCTCTTTGTTCTTTTTTAAACCAACTTAGAATTTTGTTTTTAGCTGAACTACTTTTTATAAATTTAAGCCAGTCTCTACTTGGTCCTTTTGCATTATCTGATGTTATAATTTCAACAATATCACCATTTTTAAGTTTAGTGATAATTGGCATCATTTTAGAATTTATTTTACACCCTACCATTTTATGCCCAATTTGAGCATGTATATAATATGCAAAGTCTATTGGTGTTGCTCCATTTGGTAATACTTTTATATCTCCTTTTGGAGTAAATACATAAACCTCATCTTCAAATAATTCTGTTTTTAATGTGTTTAAAAATTCCTCTGGGTCTTGCATTTCTTTTTGCCATTCTAGTGTTTCTCTTAACCAAGCTAGTTTATCATCATTTACAACAACATTTTCTTTTTTATTTTTTCCCGCTTCCTTATATGCCCAGTGTGCTGCTATACCAAATTCTGCAATTCTATGCATATCCCATGTACGTATTTGTACCTCAAATGGTGTTCCTTTTGGTCCTATTAGTGTTGTGTGTAGAGATTGATACATATTTGGTTTTGGAACTGCAATATAGTCTTTAAACCTACCGTGGCATTGGGTTATATAAATCGTGTACAACTCCTAATGCTGCATAACAGTCTTTTACTGAATTTACAATAATACGAAGTGCAAATAAATCATAAATTTGGTCTAATGTTTTATTATCTCTTTTCATTTTACGATAAATACTATACAAATGCTTTGCTCTTCCTGTAATTTCTGCTTCAATATGTCCAGTTTTTAATTGTTTTCTAATTTCCTCCATTATTTTTTCTATAAATGTTAATCGTTCTTCTCTTTTTTTGTCTAGTCCTTCTACTATTTCACGATAGTCTTCTGGATATAAGTATTTAAAAGATAAGTCTTCTAATTCCCATTTCATAGAATACATACCTAAACGGTTTGCAAGTGGTGCATATAGTTCCATTGTTTCTGTTGCATTTGCAATTTGCCTATCACGGCTTAAATGTTTTAGGGTTCTCATGTTATGAAGCCTATCTGATAGTTTTATTAATATAACTCTAATGTCTTTTCCCATTGCTAGAAACATTTTTCTATAATCTTCTACTTGTTGCTCTTTTAATGATACATATTTCAATTTTCCAAGTTTTGTAACACCATCTACCATTATAGCTATTTCTTCACCAAATTCTGCAATTAAATCTTCGGCTGTTGCATCTGTATCTTCTACAACATCATGTAGTAAAGCTGCACATATTGTTGCATCATCCATTCCCATATCTGCTAATGTATATGCTACTTGTAATGGATGAATTATATATGGTTCGCCAGATTTTCTCTTTTGGTCACCATGATGTATAACTGCATAATTATATGCTTTTGTAATTAGTTTTGTATTAGCACGCCAGTTCTTTTTTTTCATTTTTGATAGTAAATCACTAATATTTGCATTTGTTTCTTCATTCATCCATTTTCACCCCTAAATCGATTTCATAATATCTCTTAAATTAATTTGAACTTGTTCCATTCCGTTAAAGCTGTTAATTTCTAGAACTCCTACAACATCTATTTTATCATTAATTTGATAATCTTCTACCAAATTTCCCATATTAAATCCAATTGCATCTATTATTAAGTTATCATCTTTTAATGTTAGTTTTAAGTGTTTTCCGTCTGATAATGCACGAATAGAATTAATTTTTAGACCTTTATATGCAAATAGTGGAACTTTGTTTCCTTCTCCAAAAGGTTCTAAATTACTTAATTGCTTTACAAATTCTGGTTTCATTTCTTCTCCGTGTTACTGTCCCATCAATATATATTACTGGTAAGATTTCTTCTACTTTTTCTTGTTTTGCAACTTTTTCAAATGTTTGTTTAAAGTTTTCAAAATTTTCTTCTTTTAAAGTTAATCCTACTGCCATTCCATGTCCGCCATATTTTTCTAAGTAGTTACTACATTTACAAAGTGCTTCATGTAAGTCAAACCCCGAAACGCTTCTTCCAGAACCTTTTGCTAGCCCTTCCTCAAAAGATAATAAAATGCTTGGTTTAAAATACATTTCTGTAATTTTAGAAGATACAATTCCTATTACACCATGGTGCCAGCCTTTACTTCCTAATACGATAGTGCTTTTTTTGTATTCTTCATTTTCTTCTATCATTGCTAATGCTTTATCTACAATACTTTTTTCTGTCTCTTGTCTAATTTTGTTATATTCATTTAGTTTGTCTGATAATTGTTTTACTTTGTTTATATCATCTGATAAGAAAATATCTAATGCTTCTGTTTCATGTCCCATTCTACCACATGCATTTACTCGTGGTGCAATTCCAAAAGAAATAGTGCTTGAATCAATTTTTTTGTACCCTGCTGATTCTAATAAACATTTTAGTCCTAAATTTTTTGTTACATTTACTAGTTTTAATCCTAGTTTTGCAATAACACGGTTTTCATCTACTAATGGAACAATATCTGAAATAGTTCCTACACATACTAAGTCTAAATATTTTAGCCATTGTTTTTCTTCTAAGCCTAATTTTATTCCGAGTGCTTGGATAAATTTGAATACAACTCCAACTCCTGCTAATTGGTTAAATGGATATGTATTGTCTTTTCTTTTTGCATCTATTACTGCTAGTGCCTTTGGTAATTCTTCTAATGGTTCATGATGGTCTGTAATAATTACAGTTATTCCTAAAGAATTTGCATATTCTACTTCTTCTTCAGCAGAAATCCCACAATCTACTGTAATCATTAGTTTATACCCTTTATCATATATCTCTTTTATTGCTTGCTTATTTAGCCCATATCCTTCTTCTAATCTATTTGGAATATAGCTTTCTACTTCTACTTCTCGTTCTTTTAAAAATTTTTGTAATACTGAAATACTTGTAATTCCGTCTACATCATAATCACCATATATCATTATTTTTTCTTTATTGTTTATAGCATCTATTACACGGTTTGTTGCAATTTCCATATCTGGCATCAAGAATGGGTCATAAAAATCGTCTCTTGTTGGCTCTAAAAACTTTCTAATTTTCTCTTCTTCTATAATTCCTCTATTTACCAAAATAGTTGCAAGTAACCTATTTACCTTAAATTTCTCTATTATTTCTTCAATACTTTTTTCATCACTACTATAATACTCCCATTTCTTATTCATCCTTTTTCTCCTATTATACAATTTGTATATAATTGTACACTATTTATAAAGATTTTAAAAGGGATTTTGTAGCTTTTTATAAAAAAATTTGTAAAACGCAAAAGGGAAGCATATTGCCTCCCAATCGCTCATTATTCTTTTTTACGCCTTACTTGTCCTCGCTGCCGTCTGTTTCGAGCATTTCTGTTGCCTTTGTTTCAGAAAACGTAACTTCTAACACCGTAATCGGTTCATCACTTAAGTTTGTCCAAGTAGCTTCTAAGGCAGGAATCTTGTCAATAACTTCTTTAATGTCATCTAAGGTTATTGCTACTTTTTCCACCTCATATTCTTCATCGTCTATCTTAAACCAATGCGTGCCGCTGTTCTTTACTATAACTGCCTCTCCTTTCTTTTCCTTTAACCTATCAATGATTTTTTTGATAATTTTGATACAAGCCTCATTCTTTTTAGCTTCTTGGGCTAACCGTTCTTTTTCCGTCTGTTCCTTTGCCTCCTGTGCATACTGAATAAGTTCTTCCAGTGTCATTGTTTTTTCGTTCATAATGTTACCTCCTAAAAAAGAAAAATTTTTTTGCAACTACTATGTTTATATTATACCTTCTTTATGTAAATTTGTAAAGTTTTGTGTGGATTTACGCAGACTAAGTATGAAGTATTTTCAACAATAGAAACTAGTGCTAAATTAGAATTATAGAGTAATCTAACGGAGCCATGTAAGAAAGCCCCTTTATCAAGGGGGCTGGCGCCCGAATGGGCGACTGGGGGTTCTTATACTTGTTTTCTATTCTCTGTATTGTTTACTATATTTTCAATATGTTCACACACTTCATTAAATTTTTTTCGTATTTCTCTATTTGTAAATCTTATTATTTCTATTTTGTATGCATTTAATATTTCTGTCCTCATTCTATCATATTCCATTCCTTCTTCTGTATAATGCTGACTTCCATCTACTTCTATTCCTATTTTCTTTTCAGGACAATAAAAGTCTAATATATAATTATCTATTATCTTTTGCCTTATAAATCTTACTTTGTATTTCGATAAATATTGATACCAAAGTTTATTCTCCTCTGGTGTTGCTTTATTTCTTAATTTTCTTGACTTACCGAATTAAATTTTTATTATATTCTATATAAATAGATTTCTCCTTTCTAAGAACCCCCAGTCACGCTTTCAGCGTGCCAGCCCCCTTGTTAAAGGGGCTTTCTTGCATGGCTTCGTTAGATTTACTCTACATTTCTAAATTATTACTAATTTCTAGTATTGCGATATAATTTTTATATCATTAACAATTTTGTGCATCATTAATAAAAGTCCACATTTTGCACTTTGTTTTATTTTTATTAAATTTCTTTATTTGATTTTTATTAGATTAAAACATTTTAGAATATAATCTTTTTGATAGTTACTTTTTGAATGAAATAATTTTATCATTAATATCCATATTTTTTTCTTAACTCCTTTAATGCTTCTATTCCATCATAAACTCTTCCATTTCTTATATCGTCTTCAGATTCTCTAATTGCCCTTACTATGCTTAAAATATCTTCTTCTAGCATCATATTAAGTCTTGTATATTTTGTACCTATTATATACTTTGGTTGTAAACTTTTTGTTCTTATCATTTTATCACCACCTTCTACTAGATTTTACTAAAATTCTGTCTTTTATGCAAGTATTTTGTGGAATTTTAATAAAAGAGCATCATACAATGCCCTTTTTATCTTATTTTATATTCATAATCGCATTAACTACTGTTAAGAACGTTACACCTGTATCTGCTAGTATCGCAAGCCATATTGGCGCTATTCCTATTGCTCCTAACACTAATACAATAGCCTTTACTATTAATGAAAAAACTATATTTGCCTTCACTACTCTCATTGCTCGTTTTGCTGTTTTTATAATGCTTTCTAAACTTCCTAAATTGTTTGATAATAAAATTCCATCTGCTGTAATGCTTGCAATGTTTGTTCCTGCTCCCATAGCAACTCCAAAGTCACTACTTGCAAGAACAGGGCTATCATTAATTCCATCTCCTACAAATATTACAGTTTTATCATTTTTCTTTAATTCCTCTATTTCTTTTAGTTTATCTTGTGGTAATAATGACGCTTTTACTTTATCTAATTTTAATTCTTTTCCTATCTTTTCTGCATTTTTGATGCTATCTCCTGTTAGCATAATAGTTTGTTTAATTCCTAGCCTTTTTAAAGCCTCTACCATATTATGTGCTTCTTTTCTAATTTCTTCTGTTAGAGTAATATATCCTGCAATTTGTTTATCTATGCTTAAATATATTGCTTCTTGTGGAAGTGATGTATCATATTCTACTTCATATTGTTCTAATAGTTTAGTATTTCCAAATAGCACTTCTTTTCCTTCTATTTTTCCATATAAACCATGACCTGAAATTTCTTTATAATCTTCTACTTCTTTTTGTTCTATATTTTGTTCATAATTCTTTATTGCACTACCAATTGGATGGTTTGATAACATTTCTAAGCTATATATATATTCAAGTACCTCATCTTTGCTGTATGGTTTAAATACTTCTAGCTTTTCAATTTTCATAAGTCCTGTTGTTAATGTTCCTGTTTTATCAAATGCAATAACACTTGCTTTAGCTAATTTTTCAATATGTTTTGTTCCTTTTATAATCATCCCTTTTTTTGATATCTTCCCAATTGAAGTAAAGAATGATAATGGAACAGATATTACTAAACTACATGGGCATGATGCTACTAAAAAGATTAATGCTCTCATAATCCATTCTTTTATATCTAGTTTAAATATAAAAGGCACAATTGCTATTAAAACTGCAATTACTATAACTATTGGTGTATATATTTTAGAAAACTTTGTAATAAATTTTTCAGTATTTCCTTTATTATTTGTAGCTTCATATACTAAATCTACAATTTGTGAAGCAGCAGAATTTTTAACATCTCTTAAAACAACTGCTGTAATAGCTCCTGTTAAGTTAACTCCACCAGATAATATTTCATCTCCTTTAGATACATAAACTGGTGTACTTTCTCCTGTAAGGCTTGATGTATCTATTTCAGATTCTCCATAAATCACTTTACAATCTACTGGTATTTTTTCTCCTGGTTTTATTAAAATTGTATCATCTACTTTTATCTCTTTTACATCTACTGTTGTAACAGTATTTTCAACAACTTTGTTTGCTGTATCTGCTTTTATTTTAACTATTTCTTTAATACTTTCATTAGATTTGTTACTTGCTCTTTCTTCTAAAAATTCTCCTAAACGATATAGTATAATAACAAGGCAACTTTCAGCATATTCTCCAAGAGCAAATGCTGAAATTACAGCAATTGCCATTAATGTTTCTTCTTCAAAGTTTAAATGAAATATGTTTTTTATTCCATTCCATAATAATTCATATCCTGTAAATAATATTGATAATACTACTAATTCTATTTTAAATGGTGTAAATACTGGAATAAGAGATAATACAAAAAATAAAATTCCAATTCCATATAAATATATAGATAATTTTTCTTCTTTCTCATTATGAATTTCTTCATGCTCTTCACAATGTTCATGATGGCAATGATGACAACTCATTTCTATTTTCCCTCCTCTTCTAAAATATGTGCTAAACTTGTAGAAATAATTTGTTCAATATGTTCATCTTGCAAACTGTAATAAATTTGCTTTCCTTCTCTTCTGTATTTAACAAGTTTTGCATTTCTTAATATTTGTAGTTGGTGTGATACTGTTGATTGGTTTAAATCTAATAATTCGCATAAATCGCATACACATAGTTCTGTATTTAAAATGCTACAAATAATGCGAAGCCTTGTGTTGTCTGCAAATAATTTAAACATATTAGATAAGTTTTCTATTTCTTCTATATTAGGTTCTGTCTTTTTTACTTCATCTATTTTTTGATAATGTGGACACTTTTCCCCACATATGAATTCTTTATCTTCCATATTTTTCTCCTTTCATATGAATGTATGTTCATACGTTAATATATATTATATATTATGCTTTGTCAATACATTTTGTGAAAATTTTTTAAACCTATACAAAAAACTATCCACGGTGGTAATGGATAGTTTTTATCAGAATGACATGTCTTCTGAAATAGTCAAAATTTCATATGTATCAAGGTCAACCCTTATATATAAGGGTTGGTCATCTTCAAGAAAAACGTATAACGAACATACATCATTTCCCGTATGATTCCATTCTGTATTTTTAACTTTTTTCTTGTATTCTTCCTCAATTTTGGGTGTTATCTTTTTAATAATCCGCTTTTTTTTCCACGGAAACAAATAATTTATACTTATCATTTAGTCCTCCTAATATTTACTACGAGTTTTGTTAAAGCAACCACCATGCAATAACATGTACCATATAATGGAACTCCATTATAACATATATTATAGCACTATTTTGCCTATTTTTCAAGCACTTCATAGGATTTCCCTATAAGCGTAGGGCGATTATCAATCGCCCATGTATCAAGTTTTTTCTATTTTTTATCTCTATTCATCATCATATATAATGCTGGTACAAGGTACAATGTTAACATTGTTGAATATAATAATCCTCCTATTGTTACAATTCCTAATGGTTGTATCATTTCTGCACCTTGCCCCATACCAAATGCCATAGTAGATAGCCCTAGTATTGTAGTAAGTGCTGTCATTAAAATTGGTTTTAATCTTGTTTTTCCAGTTTGGATTAATGCATCTCTTACTTTCATTCCGTTTTCTTTTCTTAGGCTATTTGCATAGTCTATAAACACAATACCATTATTTACAACAATACCTGCAAGCATTAAGAAACCAAGCATTGCTATTAAACTAATTTCACATCCTGTAACCAATAGTGCAAGTAATCCTCCTGTAAAAGCAAGTGGTATTGTAAACATTACTATAAATGGTGATTTTAATGATTGGAATTGTGCTACCATTATTAAATATATAAATACAACTGCAAGTAAAATCATAAGCATTAAATCTCTTAATGATTCATTTATTGTTTCGCTTTCTCCTTGTAATTCTACTTCATACCCTTCTGGTGTTTTATATTCTTTTAATTTATCTTCTACTTCTCTTCCTACTAATCCAACATTACTATCTGTTTTTATTGATGCTGATACTGAAATATAACGTTCTTGATTATCTCTTGAAATAGAGCCTAAACCATCTGCTTCTTCAATTGTTGCAATATCTGATAGTTTTATTTCTACTGTTTCGTTATTTTTATTTCCAGTTAATACAATATCCTCTAAGTTATTTGTATTTGTTTTCTTTTCTTCTTGTTTTACAACAACGATTGGATAATCTTTATTATCAATTGTAACTGTAGTTGCCTCTTTTTCATTTGAAACATCTGCTGCTATTTTTTGATATACTTGTGCTACAGTTAATCCATATTCCATTGCTTTATTTTTATCAACAGTTACTCTCTTCTCTTTTTGTGTTTCTGAAATTCCTGAATCTACTTTATCTATTCCATTTATTCCTTCTAATAGATTAGTTACTTCTTTTGCAATTTCTTGTAATTTATCTGTATCTTTTCCTTTTATTACAATTTGTATACCAGATGACATCATAGAAGACATATCCATATTAGAAGTACTAATATCTATTTCATAATCTGTATTTCCTATTAGATCACGCATTTTCTTTTCTATTTCTTTATTTGATAATTTTCTTTCTTCTTTTAAAATAGCATACATGCTAATTTCATTACTAGAACCACTTGATAATGACATACTTCCTAATGAGCTAGAATCCATTGCACCAATTGTTTCAATATCTTCAATATTTTCTAATAATTTATTAATTATTTCATTTGATTTATTCTGTGCCTCTGTTGCACTTACTTCTTTTGGAGGTGTTATAGTAATCGACATCTGTGTTCCTTCTACCTCTGGAATAAATGCTGTTCCCATATTTCCTGCTAACATTACACTTGTTATTAATAATATAACACATATTAATACTACAATAATTTTATGGTTTAATGCTACTTTTAATGTTTTTTCATAAACTCCTGCAAATTTATCAAATAGTTTTGTCTCTTTTGGTTTTGTATTTTTAAACATTTTTGATGCCATTGCAGGTACTAAAGTAAGTGCTACAATTAAGCTTGCAAGTAATGAATATGCAATAGTTAATCCCATATCTGCAAATAACTGTCTTGATATTCCTTCAATAAATACAATTGGTAAGAATACACATACTGTAGTTAGTGTTGATGCTACAATTGCACCTGCCACACGTGAAGCTCCTTGTATTGCTGCTTCTTTTACACTACTTCCTTCTTTACGTAGCCTATAAATGTTTTCTATAACAACAATTGAGTTATCTACTAGCATTCCAACACCAAGTGCTAATCCAGATAAAGAAATAATATTAATAGTTACTCCTGTAAAGTACATTAAGGCAATTGCAAAAGTTAAACTAATTGGAATTGATAATGCAATAATAATTGTTGGTCTATAATCTTTTAAGAAGATAAATAGAATTATAATTGCTAATACTGCTCCATATAGTAAGTTTTCTAGTACTGTTCCAATAATTAAGTCAATATATATACCTTGGTTCATTAAAACTGTAAAACGAACATTTTCATTTGTGTTTTCTAGTTTTTCCATAGTAGTTTCAATATCTTTACATACTTCTGCTGTTGAAGAGGTACTTTGCTTTTGAAAACTTAGCATAATTGCATTGTTTCCATTTACTTTTGCATATATTTCATCTGAATTATCTGCATAGTTAATATCTGCTAAATCACCTAAAGTTACTTTTTCTAATCCACTTATATTAAAGGAAAGAATCGTTAAATTTTGAATTTCTTCTAAATTTGCAAATTTTTCGCCTACTTTAATTAGCATTTTATTTTCTTGATTTTCTATGTATCCTGCTGGCATAGAAAAGTTGTTAGCCATTAATATATTAGAAATCATGCTTTCAGTAATAATTCCATCAATAGATGCATTTTTTAATGCTTCATCACGAGCTTTTTCAAATTCCTGTATTCCTTTATTTAGTTCTTCTTCTCCTTTTTCCAATTCAGATGATGCTTTACTTAGTTCACTAGTTAAAACAGATTTTGCATTTTCTAGTTCATTTTCTTGTTCCTGTAATGCTGTTTTTTTAGCTATTAATTCATTTTTTCCAGCTACTAATTGGTCATTTTGTTTTTGTAATTCATTTAGTTTTAATACATTTTCTTGTTTTAGTTGTTCTATTTTACTTATATTACTCTCTAATGTTTGTAATCTTATTTTCTGCTCTTGAGTTAGCTTATCTCCAATATTTGCAAGTTCTTCTTTTTCTTTATTCATTTTGGCAATTAAACTATCTTTTTCAGAGATACTTTGTACTATTGCTGCTTGCATAAATTTTAAATTTTCTTCTTTACTTTCTAATTCTGCTTCTGTTTTAGAAATAGTAGATATACCAGTTTTTATACTACTTAACCCTGAACTTAACTTTTCCATTTGTTCTGTTTGTTGTTTAGCAAGTTCCTGTTTTCCTTGTTCAATTTGTGTTTTTGCATTTTTTAATTCGTTTCCTGTTTTTGATAATTTGCTATTAACACTATTTACTAGTTTTTCATTAATAGCATCAATCTTTTCTTGGTTTAGTTTGATTTCTATTTGTTCTTCTATCATACCAGTAGTGCTAACTGATGCTACTCCTTCTATTCTTTCTAATTCTGGTAAAATACTATTATTAACAAATCCTTTTATTTCTGCGTTATCCATATCTCCAACATCTACTGCTGTCATCATAACTGGTAACATGTTTGGATTTATTTTGCTAACAATTGGTGCACCAATACTAGAATCATCCCATGCAGCCTTTATTAAATCTAACTTTCCATTTAATTCTATTAAAGCTGAATCCATATTTACATCATTTGAAAATTCTAGAATAACCATAGATGAATTTTCAGATGAAATAGATGATATGTTTTTTACATTACTAACTGTTGCCATTGATTGCTCAATTGGTTTTGTTACAACCGTTTCTACTTTTTCTGGGCTTGCTCCTACATATGTAGTTAATATTAATGTATATGGTAAGTCCATTTTGGGAAGTAAATCTGTTGTCATGTTTGTAAAGGAAATAAATCCTAATAAAATAATTAAAATAACTGCCACAAATACGGTAAATGGCTTTTTAACACTATAATTTGAAATCATAATTTGTATTCAACATCCTTTCTTTATGTGCAAAGTATAATATATGGTTGTATATTAATTAATATGCATTTTTATTATCTTTCCAATTTCATATGGTTTCTATTATACCAACTTTCTCTAAATATGTAAACTAGTCAAACCCTATTTTTTGTAAATTTTGGGTGAACTATATTGAAAAATAGAGCAACTTTTATATAAGTCGCTCTGTTTTTCACATTTTTTAACCCCTATTTATATAATTCCAACTATCTCTACACATTTCATCTATTCCTAAATCTGCTTGCCATCCTAATTCTTCTTTCGCCTTTTTTGGGTCTGCATAACATGTAGCTATATCTCCGTCTCTTCTTGGTGCTATCTTATATGCTACTTCCTTTCCCGTTACTTTTTCAAATGCCTTTACCATATCTAGTACACTATATCCTTTTCCAGTACCTAAATTATATATAAATAATCCTTGTTTTTCTTTTTCTAATTTTTCTAATGCCTTTATATGTCCTTTTGCTAAATCTACTACATGAATGTAATCTCTTACACCTGTTCCGGTCTTTAGTATCATAATCATTTCCATATACTGATAATTCTTTTAAAGTACCACCCGCTACCCTTGCTACATATGGCATTAAATTGTTTGGTATGCCTTGTGGTTCTTCTCCAATTAAACCACTTTCATGTGCTCCTACTGGGTTAAAATATCTTAAAATGCAAATATTCCAACTTGGGTCTGATGCATAAATATCTTTTAAAATTTGCTCAATATATAGTTTTGATGTTCCATACGGATTAGTAGTTCCTCCTGTTTTACAGTCTTCTGTAATTGGAATACGCTCTGGTTCTCCATATACTGTTGCAGATGAACTAAATATAAAAGTTTTTACGCCATATTTTCTCATAGTATCTAATAAAACTAATGCTCCTGATATATTATTAGTATAATATTCAACTGGCTTTTTAACTGATTCTCCTACAGCTTTAAAACCTGCAAAGTTTAATACAGCTTCAATTTCATTTTCTTCAAATACTTTTTCTAGTTTTTCTCTATCTAAATAATCAATTTCATAAAATTTAAAGTTTTTCCCTGTAATTTTTCTAATTGCATCTAATACTTCTTTTTTGCTATTTGAAAAATTATCAACAATAACAACTTCTTTTCCCTCATTTAATAATTCTACTACTGTGTGGCTTCCAATAAAACCAGCACCACCTGTAACTAATACTGCCATAAAACTACTTCCTCCTTTTATTGTGATATTATATATTAAAAAATAAAAAAAGTAAATAATTAAAAGCGCAAGAGTGCATCATAACGATGCACTCCTTTGTCCAGAGATCATATTTCTATACACTGACTTTCTTTTGTATTTTTGTTAGTCTTCTTTATCATTGCACGGTGACCTCCAAATATTATTTCCAAATCACAGTCTGTAGATTTTTCAAGCGGATTTCCTTTTTCGTCATAAATTGCCTGCTCATTTTTATCGCTAAGCTTTATAAAAGCTTCTTTTGCTATTTGATAAAACTCTACACTAAAAAGCCCTGTTTTAAAAATAATAATTTTGCACCATTTTATGCTGAACACAACTGTTTCATGTTTGTACGTATTAATTGCAAATATACCGTTAACATTATTATACATATAATATTGGTATGTTTCTTTTTCAGAACCAGTTACTACCGTTACTTCCTGGGAAGTTATTCTAATTTTCCGAACAACTCCATTTTCTTCAATTTGGTTAGTAATTTCTCTTTTTAGCATTTTTTTATCTCCTTCATTTTACAAAACTTTTTTGTTATTACCAAGCTATTTTACCACATTACTCCACCCAATACAATGTTTTTTTTCTATTTATATAACTCTTCATATATCTTATAATCTCTTACAATTTTTCTTACATAATTATTTGTTTCCTTATAAGGTATATTTTCTATATCACTTCCATCTTCTTTTATTACCCCTTGTTCAATCCATCTTTTTACATTGCCTTTTCCTGCATTATATGAGGTTAGTGCAAGAAGTGTATTTTGTTTATATTCTTTTAATAAATCTGAAAAATATTTTGTTCCTAACTTTATATTTAACTCTGGATCATATAATGAAGATTCTTTTTCAAAAGAAATGTCTAGTTTTCTTGCTAGTTCTTCTGCTGTTGCATCCATTAATTGCATAAGACCTATTGCTTTGCTAGAAGAAACTACATTTGGATTAAAATTACTTTCAGCTTTAATAATAGCAAATATTAATAATGGGTCTACTTCATATTCTTCTGAATACTTATATACATATTCTGAATATTTCATTGGATATACTTTTTTTAATACTATGTTTTGTACTTTGAATACGAAAAATAGTACTAAAATTAATACTAGTATTATACTTATTATAATTCCTATTTTTACGCCCTTTCGCACTTTTTTACACCTCTTACATTATACTTATTTTGCATCATACCAATCATTTGCTTCTGATAATTCTACTTTTAATGGCACATTTAGTTTTACTGCATTTTCCATTGAGCTTCTTAAAATTTCGCTTACTTTGTCTTTTTCTTCTATATCTGTATCTATTATTAATTCATCATGAACTTGAAGTACTAGCTTAGATTTTAGCCCTTTTTCTTGTAACCTATTAAACACATCAATCATTGCAATTTTCATAATATCTGCTGCTGTTCCTTGTATTGGAGTATTCATTGCTGCTCTTGCTCCAAATTGCCTTACCATGTAATTAGAAGATTTTAACTCTGGAAGTTGTCTTTTTCTATGGAATAGTGTTTCTACATAACCTTTTTCTTTTGCGACTTCTACAACATCTTCCATAAATTTCTTAATGCCACTATATTTCTCAAGATACTGCTCAATATATTCTTTTGCTTGCTTTTTAGATACTTTTAATTGTTCTGCTAATCCAAAATCACTAATTCCATATACAATACCAAAATTTACAGCTTTTGCATTTGACCTTTGCTCATGTGTTACTTCTTCTATTGGTATATTTAACACTTTAGAAGCTGCTTGAGAATGAATATCTTCATTATTTTTAAATGCTTCTATCATATGGCTATCTTCTGAAATATGAGCAAGTACTCTTAATTCGATTTGGGAATAATCAGCATCTAAAAATATATGATTTTCGCTTGGTTTAAATGCTTTTCTTATCTTTTTTCCCATATCATTTCTTGTTGGTATATTTTGCAAATTTGGCTCTGTAGAGCTAATTCTTCCTGTTGCTGTTACTGTTTGATGAAAATATGAGTGAATTCTTTTGTCTTCTTTTATATATGGTAATAACCCTTCTACATAAGTAGAATTTAGCTTCATTATTCCACGATAATCTAAAATTTTTGAAACAACTGGGTGTTCATCTCTTATTTTTTCTAGGGCATCTACATCAGTAGAATATCCACTTTTTGTTTTTTTGGCATATGGAAGCTTTAATTTTTCAAATAAAATTTCTCCTAATTGTTTTGGCGAATTTATATTAAATTCTTCACCTACTAAATTGTAAATTTCCCCCGTTAATTCTTCTATTTGTTGTTTTAAAATATTTCCATATGATATAAGTTCCTCTTTTTCTACTTTCATTCCTACAAATTGCATGTCTGCTAATACTTTAACAAGTGGCATTTCAATATCTGTAAATAGCACATAAGAATCTTCTTGTTTTAACCTTTCTTCTAAAGCTGTTTGTAATTTGCTAATTGCATATACTGATATTATGCTTTCTTGTTTTTTCTTTGAATCCTTTGGCACTTCTGTTTCAAACAAGTTTAGTTGCTCTTTTTCTTCCTCTACTCCATTTTTTTGCAAATAGTCTGCAATATCAATATCTGCATAACTCATGCTTAAGCCATCTAATGGATATTTTGATGAAACTGGATTTAATAAATATGCTGCAATTTTTACATCAAATGCTAAATTATTTGATGTAATTCCTATTTGTTTTAGCAAAATATAATCATGTGATAATTCATATCCTATAAGTCTTATTTCTTTATCTTCAAATATTTCTTTAAAAGCATTAATAAATTCTTCTTGTTTGTTTTCAAACTCATAATAATATACTGTGTTTTTTATACAAATACTAATACCTATAACTTTCTTTGGTATGATATAGTTATTTGATGTTTCATCATTTAATACTAATTTATAACACATTTTTTTGTCTTTTTTTATATTTACTGTTAATTGTTCTATTTCTTCTTTTGAATTTACTTCTTTTATTTCAAATTTCATTTCTTCTTTTATATTTGTGTTTTCGCCTTGTAATGAAAAACGTTCTATATATCTATTAAAACGGTATTTTTTAAATAACTCTAGTACCTTTTTATTATCCCATTCTTCTTTTTTCATTTCATCTAAATTTTCTTCTATTGGAGAATCTATATTAATTCTTCCTAACTCTCTAGATAAAAATGCTAAGTCTTTGTTCTCTACTAGCTTTTCTCTTAATTTGCCCTTTATGCTATCTGTTCCTTGTTCTAATGCTTCATAAAGCTTATCTATATCTGTATAATCTTTTATTAATTGTAGGGCAGTTTTTTCACCAACTCCCGGCACTCCCGGAATATTGTCTGAAGTATCTCCCATTAACCCTTTTACTTGTATTAATTGATATGGTTCTACCCCATATTCTTCTATTACCTTATTTCTATCGTAATAATCTGTTTCTGTTTTTCCAGCTTTTGTTCTTGGTATTTCAATAGTAATTTTATCTGTTGCTAATTGAAAATTATCTCTATCACCTGAAAGTATAGTAACATCTAATCCATTTTTTTCACCAAAACGTGATAATGTTCCTATTATATCATCACCTTCATAGCCTTCTTTTTCAATTATTTTAATGTTCATGGCTATCAATATTTCTTTTATAATAGGCATTTGCATAGCTAGTTCTTCTGGCATACCTTTTCTATTTGCTTTATATTCTTTATACATTTCATTCCTTTTTGTTGGTCCTTTTTTATCAAATGCAACTACTACATATT
Source organism: uncultured Clostridium sp. (assembly GCA_947565445.1). Taxonomy (GTDB): domain Bacteria; phylum Bacillota; class Clostridia; order TANB77; family CAG-508; genus RGIG8482. The sequence continues at coordinate 21,361 of CANOGC010000026.1, forward strand.
CTGGGTGTAATTCTTCTTCTACTTTAAACAGAATACTTAAAAAGCCATATACTGCATTTGTATAAGTTCCATCTTCTGTCATTAACATTTTATTTCCCATTATTCCATAAAATGCACGGTTTAATATACTATTGCCATCAATTAATAAAATTCTTGCCAAAATATTTCCTCCTTATTCTTTTATTGTCTTTTTCTTTTGAATTACTACTGTTAATAGTGTTAATATTGCAAAAGTATAAATATAGAATTGCCCATAAAAGTAATGTTCTATAAATAAAAAATATACGCTTGTTGCAATTGTTGATATAATTGTCATTTTTTGCAATATATCACATGTTTTTTCCTCTTGCCAAAATAATGTTGGTAAAATCCATATAATATACCATGGTTGTAGGTTTGTAATTGTTCCAAATATAAATAGTAGTAGTAATGTATTATATTTTTTCATCATTTCTTCCCATGTATATTCTTTATTACTAAATAGCATTTTTGTAACTTCTACAATGTATATAAACATATATGCTACCATAAATCCTTTTGATATTTTTTCAGCAAGTCCCATGTTTTGTATTGCAATAGATGCAAAACATGAGTTTGCAAATTTTCCTTGTTGGTCTAGTATTCCGTTTAATACATTAAAATCTTGCATATATGGCATATAACACAGAATAAGTACAGCTAAAAATACCACTCCATATAACAAACTGTATAATATTTTCTTTTGCACTTTTTCTTTTCTATAGTAATATAACACAAAAAATGGTGCAAGTAAAATTGCAACATATTTTACAGCTACTCCACATGCTAAAAATGCAATAGCAGGTAATAGTTTCTTTTTTGAAATTAGGTAATATGTTGCTAAAATTATAAAGAATATAAGAAGCATTTCGTTATGTACATTAGATAAACATTCAAATAGAACAAGTGGATTTAGTGCGTACATTAATGTATATTTTTTACTTTTGCCAGTCATTTTATACACAATATAACTATTTATAAAATGTAACATTAAATTGAATAGCTTATATATTACTAATGCTAATGCTAAATTTCCATTTGAACACATACTTAATATTTTGCATACTAGTGGCCAAATTGGTCCATATACTATTTTTTGATTACTCCATGTCCCTTTCATTTTTAATAGCATTGTATCTGTACTTGCTTGTTCATTTTGTAACATTAATTCATCTACTGAAGTATAGTATGGGTTTATTTTGTAATGTGCTTCACTCCATCCTGTTCCTATATAATAGAATATATCTGTACTTGTCATTGGTAAAATTATAGTAAATAAAATCGCAATAATAGCAATTACCATTATAGCACTTTTCCATGTCTTAAATATCTTGTCACTTTTTCGTACAAAATATATATAACATGCACCAATACCAATCCATAGCCCCATAAATAGAACTGTTTCTATTATTTTTTGTGGTGTTAGTATTTTGTTTGATGGGTTAATGAAAAATGAAAAATTTGATGCTAAATTTAAAATAGAATTTCCTTTTATAATATACATGAAAGATGGTATTACAAGGCATATACATAATCCAATAAATAATATTTTAATATTTACTGCTTTCTTTATTTTTTCCATATATTCTCCTATTTTTTATTTTCTACATTATATCAAAACATGTAGTAATATAAAATTAAAAACGAGTTCGACCTGTTAGCCAAAGGCGTC
>CANOGC010000027.1 GCA_947565445.1 uncultured Clostridium sp.
CTTGTTCTTCTATTGTATATGTAATAGCGTTTCCATTTGCATCGTATTTTGGTAATTCTTCAAATGTTACTGTCTTGTTTTCTTCTGTGGTTATTGTTTGTTGTTGTACTTCTTCTGTTCCTGCTTTTACTACTATTTTGATGTTTTCTGGTCTGTGTACTTTTTGAGCTTCTGTGTCTTCCCATACTTTTTCTACTGTTATGCTTACTTTTTCTCCTGCTATTTCTTCTGGTACTCTAAATGTGTTTGTGATTGTTTTTGTTTCTTCATCATAACTTGGTACATAATATTTTAAATCACCTTCGTTTACTTCTACCTCAGAAATTGTGTATACTATTTCATTTCCGTTATCATCATATTTTGGTAAATTTGTAAATATTGCATTAGTATCTGTACTTGAAATTTCTTTTTCTTGTACTACTTGTTCTCCACGTTTTATTTGTATTTTAATACTTTCTGGTCTATGTACTTTTTGAACTTCAGTATCTTGCCATACTTTGTTTACTGTTATTAGTACTGCTTTTTCTAAATCTAGTGTATTTTCTATTGTTATATTTACATTTCCCTCTTCTGTTACATTAGCATTATCTATTTCATCATCTATTGTTATTTGCTTTGTTTCTGGATTTCTTGTAAATGTAATTATTGTTGTATTATTTCCTACTAAATAATTTGGTGCTGCTTTTATTTCTTCTATTTTTACAGTTATTTTTCCTGTTCCTGTTATATTATTTAAGTTTATTTGCCCGTTTTCATCTGTTTTGATTTCTTTATAATAATTTTCTCCACTTTCTGCTTGTACATGTACACCTATTAAAGTATTTGGTATTACATATGTTTTGTCCATACTATCTACTTTGTTTATAGTTATTTTATATGTATTGTTTCCTTCTGGATCTTCTATTTCATTTGGTGTATCTGTCAATTTTAAGTGTACATATTCATCTCCATATACTTCTACTGTTCCACTACCACTTTCTATGTACGCATTTGTTATTTTGTTTATTCCACTTACTTTGCTTACTTGTACTTTTAATACTGTTGGTACTGTGTTTAGCTTATATCCAAATGGTGCTTCTATTTCTGTTATTATATATGTATATGTTCCAGCAGATACAGGGCTTGGCATTGGTATATTTTGTCCTGCAATTAGTCCATTTGCATATTGTACTAATGTATGTGTTGTAGAACTTCCTTCCATTTGTATTTGATATTTTGCTCCATATAGCATTAAATCATTATCGTTTTCATCTACTTTATTTGCTCCTATTACAAATGTTCCATCTGGATAATTTCTTATTCTTATTGTTATCTTCTTAGTATCATTATCTACAAATGCATCTACATTGCTGGTTTGCTTGTCTAGTTTTATCCAACCTGTTTCTTCATCTATGTTTAGTGTCACTTGCTTTTCTTTTGTATCAAATCTTCTTCCATGTGGTGGTTCTATTTCTGTTATTTTAATAGTAGCTTTTCCACTTCCATATATGTTGTTTACATTTATTTTTCCATCTGCATTTGTTAAATCAGTCTTACTTATTCCACTTTGACCTATTTCATTATCTATGTCTAGCTTTATTTTTGCATTTTCAAATGTTATGCTTGAATAATATGCATCTGCTTTTATTAGTTCTATATCATATTTTGTTCCATGTTCTGTATTTTTTGTATTTAATATATTTGCTTCTATATATTCTGTGTTTTGTGTTGTTAAATATGCAAGTTCGTCATTTCCTACTATTTCAGCTGATGCTATTAATCCATTTAGATAATTTACTTTTAGTGTTAATGTATCTGTTAATGCATTATACCCTACTGGTGCCTGTATTTCTCTTAAAGTGAATGTATGTAATCCATTTTCTTTTATTGGTAGGCTTACATATCCCATTCCTTCTTCTAGTGTTTCTAATTCATATGTGTCATTTGTCTCATTATCTGTTATTTGGAATTTGCTATTTTTTAAACCTATTAGTTCGTCTTCATAGTCTTGTTTTAATATTGCAAATCCTATTGTACTTGGTGTTTCTTCTATTGTTATTTTTACCATTTTGTTTATATTATCTATTCTTGCTGATGCATTTTCGCTTAAGTCTTTATCTAACATTGTTATCATTTGTGATTCTTGGTCTCTATGTATTCTTAATACTTGTTTATATTCATCTAATGCATATTCTTCTGGTGAAGCTACTTCTATTACTGTTATTTTAAAGTTTCCAAATCCTAATAGTCCTGTAAGTTCTATTTTTCCTGTTCCATCTGTTAATTCTACTTTTGTTTGTGATTCGTTTGTATCTTCATTTAATATGTTTATTGCATATTTTGCATTTTTTACTTTTATTCTGCTGTTGAATACATTTACTTTTTCTAATATTATTCCAAAGTCTGGTTCTTGTTCGCTTGGTACTACTGGTGTTATAGGGCTTGGCTTTTCTTCTGGTTTTGTTGTTTCTGGTTTTGTACCTACTCCAGTTGTTGGTTCTTTTGGATCTTCTGGTGTTGTTCCAGAAACTGGTGTATATGCTTTTTTGTCACATCTTATTTTTACTTTTATTCTATGGTTTCCTACATAGTTTACGTTTTTATCTATTTCTGCTACAATTCTTCCTTGTGAGTCTTGCTCTCCAGATATAATTTCTGCTGATTTCATTGTTCCGTCTTCATCATATGTTATTCTTAATACTACATCTTGATTTTTAATATAGCTTGATGCTGTCATTTTATGGTTTGTTATTAGATAGTCTTCTACTGTATAATATTCTGTATTTCCTAGCGATATTGTTGTTAGTCCTCTTTGGTTTGTTGTTCCTTGTGAAACGTAACTTCCTAACCTATATATTTTAAATGTTGTTCCTTCTATTTTTACTGAATGGTCTTTTATGTATTCATTTTCTATTGTGATACTATTATATATTTTTCCTTCTGGTATTGGTGTAGAGTCGGTAGTTCCATCTTCTTTTATTACTGGTGTATATGCTTGTGGCATATTTGATACTGTTATTGTTATTGTATGGTTTATGTTATTTATGCTAATGTCACTTTCATTTACATTTATTAATGAGTTTTCATCTAATGTTAGGGCTTTTGTTATTTCATCTCTTGTAAAAGATAGTTTTCTTGTTGTTCCATCATAAATGTATCCCCATGGTGCTTTTACTTCTTGTAATGTTACATCTATTTTTCCTGTTCCTTCAAGACCAGATACTGTTATTCCTCTTTCATATCTAGTTTCTTTTGTTAAACTATAGTTTGAACCATTTTGTTGATTAATATCTATATCAAATATTGCTCCATCTAGTTTTTCTTGTCTATTGTTTTTGTCTACTTTATCTATTTTTACTGTGTATGTGGTTACTGGTGTATGTGGAGTAGTTGCAAGTGGTGTATCTCCAATTGTTAAATAGATTGTTTTTGCTGTGTTTGAACTTGCTATTACTGAGTTTACGTATTCTTCTCCTAAGTCTTTTACAAGTTCTACTGATGTTATGTTTTTGTTTTCATCAAATACTACATCTATTGCTATTTTTTTAGATATATTATATCCTGATGGTGCTTCTGTTTCTTGTATAATGTATCTACCTGATACTCCATTTTTAAGTATTAGACTAGCATATCCATTATATCCTGTTGTTAGAGTTCTTGTTCCTTCGTTATTTGGCATCGTTATACTAAACTTAGCATTTCTTAACCCTAAGTCTGTGTTTTTTGTGCTTACTTTCTTTATTTGTAAACTTGGCTCTATATTTATTTCTTCTCTTTCATCATATACTGTAAAATATACTGTGTTTCCTGAAATATGTACATTACTTGATTGTGTTTTTGTAGTGTCTATTGCTATACCACTATACAAATTTTCTTTTGAGATGTATGCTGTAAAGATTTCATTGTTTAGTTTGTATCTATATGGTGCTTCTGTTTCTTGTACTGATATTTCTATGTTTCCTGTTCCATTTAGGTTTGTAATTTGTGTTGTTCCTTTGCTTGTATTTTTGTTATATGTAGATGTTGTTCCTCCTTTTGTTATGTTTATTTTAAATTCTGCTGTACTATCTATTAATTCATTTGTGTTACTATCTCTTTTTTTAACTACTACATTAAATGGTACTGCATATTGTTTATGTGTGTTTGTTAATTTTACATTTATTGTTCTATTAGAATCTAGGCTTGCTCCTTCTACTGTTATGTTTCCAGATGTGTTTGTTACTTTTATTATAGTAGGTGTTTTGTCTAGTATATATCCTGATGGTGCACTTGTTTCTACTATTTCTATTGTACTTGTTCCTTCTGGGAAGTATAGGTTTGCTATACTTGCTATTCCATCTATATTTGTTGTTTCTGTTGTTCTTAATTTTCCTAAAGTAGGGTATGTAAGTGTTATTTGGAATGTTGCATTTTGAAGTTTTGTATTTTCATTTTGACTGTCTACTTTTTCTATTTTTAATGTGTTTAGTAATGCTTTATCTACAATGTTTGCATATGGATTTATTACTTTTAATTTTATATCTACTTGCATATAGTCTTCTTTTTCATATTGGTCATATTCTTGGTTTATTATATGATAATAGCTTAAACCGTCTAGTACGTTCATATAGCTAATTTCTAGTGTTCCATCTGGTGTTACCTCATAATATGCTTCAAACCCTATGTCTTCTTCTATTCTTTCATATCCTACTGGTACTGTTTTTTCTGTTATCCAGAAGGTTAGTTTTCCTTTTCCTTCTTTTAAATGTTGTGGGAATTCGCTTCCTAGTTCATTTACGATGTCTTTGTTTGTTAGTTTTGCAAGTCCATTATCATCTGTTTTTAGTTCCCATTTTGCTCCTGTTTCGTTTTCTCTTAGTTCTAATATTACTCCTTGTAATGGGCGTAAGTACTCATCTACTTTTGTTATGAATATTTCGTTATTTACTTTTGTTTTTGCTACATTGTGTATAGATGAAGTTTTATATAATTGTCTATTTACTGTGATGGTTTTTGCTTCATTATCTATTGTTACTCCTTCTACTGGTTCTTGTAGTTCATATTGTCCATCTTCATTTTTTGTTAGTTTTACTTTTATTTCTTCTTTTAGTAATTTATATCCACTTGGTACTTTTGTTCTTTTTATTGTTAATACTACTTCTTGTCCATTTACTACATCTGCATTTATTTGACCTACTGCATTTGTTGTTTTTGTTAGTGTTGCTATGTTTGAAAGCCCTACTGTTGTAGCTTTTTCTATTATTTTATATGTTACTCCTTCTATATACTCGTTTGTATCTTTGTCTTGTTCTATTATATGTAATGAATAGTCGCTAAATATTCCATTTTGTCCATTTTCTGTGTCTCTTGTTTGTTCTATATTAATATTTGCAATTACATTTTGAATAGAATCTATTGTTTCTGTTTCTTTGTTTGCACTTGTTTTTTCTGATAGTGCTTCTACTTTTGTTATTATTCCATTTTCATCAAATGTTATATTTACGTATTTTACTGTTTGGTTTTCTACATATCCACTTAAAGTAGCTAATTGCTCGATTTCGTATATAAAATCTCCTACCCCTGGTACTGGTAAGTTGGAAATTTCTGCTATTCCATCTTCATCTGTTACTAGTTGTTTTCTTGTTCCATCTGGATATTTTACTGTAAATGGTATGTTTGAAAGGTCAATTTCGTTATCTATATTGTCTATTGCATGTATTCTTAGTGTGTTTTCGTAGTTTAGTTTGTTGTTAAATTGTGTAATATATAGTGTGTTTTCGTTTGTGCTTGCAATTACCCCTGCTGTTTTTGCTCCTGTTAATTCGATTTGTTCGCCATTTACTTTTATTTCTACATATTTTTTAGAGGTATCACTAATAAACCCACCTGCTACTGCGGTTTGTTTAAAGTATACTTTCATTATATTTTTTCCTGTTACATTAGATAATGTAATGTTTCCATTTTCATCTGTTACTTTATTTTTAAATTCTTCTACTGTTCCATCACAGTATTCTACTGTAATGTCATATTTTGAGTTTGCTACCCCCTCACTGTCTTCGGCACTTTTGTTTGTTATACTAATATTAAAGTTGTTTTGTACTAATTTATCATAATATAGTTTTAAAACCAAACTCCCATCTGCTTTTATTTGTCCTTTTTGTAGAGTTCCATTTGCCCATTTATTCCAAATAAATCCTTCATAAGTATTTGGTGTCGCTGTAACCTCTTCATCTACTGCACCTTGTCCATTTTGTGTATCCCCTGTTACTAATTCATATCCTGTTTCTGTTTGTTTATAGTGTTCTATTTTATATGGTATGTCTCTTGCAACCTCCCATTTAGCATAATATGTTCTATCTCCTGCTTGGTCATCATTTATCTGTGTTACAGCATCTCCTGTAAATTCTGCATTATCATACCATCCTGCAAATGTATAACCTAGTTTTGTTGGTATAGGAAGAATTGTTATTTCACCAAAATCATATGTAGTAGGTATTTCTCCTTCAATTGTTCCGCCATTTAAGTTTAGGTTCAAATTAAACTTAATACTTGTCTTATTAGAAATTTGAACTGGGCTAAGTCTATCAGTTGTACTACCATCACCCACTTGTCCATTACTATTTGAGCCCCATGCCCATATGTTTCCATCCTCATCTATTGCTAAACTATGTGAATGTGCTGTTGATATTTCCTTAAATTTTGTGCCTACTTTTATGGGGACTGGACTTGTCCTAAGAGTTTTTGTTCCATCACCTGTCCAATATCCACATGCAAATAAATTACCTTTTTCATCTATTACTACGCTATTTCCTCCTGCTGATACTTCTTTAGGCTTCACCTCAGTCATTACTTTTATTGGTATGGTTTGTATCTTTTCTAATGTACTATAATTTGTAGTTGCATTATATAATCCATTATTTCCTAGCTCTCCATAACTATTCCTTCCCCAACCCCATATATTTTTTTCTTCATCTATTGCTATACTATGATACAATCCTGCTGTTACTTTTATAAACTTCGTTCCTGCTTTTATTTGGACTGGACTTGTTTGTATCTTATATGGAGGTTCAGTTGCATTTCCTTGATTATTATTTCCTAATTGTCCATACATATTTGAACCCCATGCCCACAAGTTTCCTTCTACATCTATTGCCATACTATGTGAACTTTGTGCAGATCCTGCTGCTACTTCCTTAAATTTCGTTCCCGCTTTTATTTGGACTGGGCTATACTTAGTATTGGTTGTTCCATCGCCTAATTGTCCATAAGTATTATATCCCCATGTCCATAGATTTCCTTCTTCATCTATTGCTAAACTATGTGAATATCCTGCTGCTACTTTTATAAATTTTGTTCCTGCTTTTATTTGTACTGGACTTGTAGTAGTTTCATTTACTAATCCCACATAATAACTATTTCCCCATGCCCATAAGTTTCCTTCTTCATCTATTACTATGCTATGTGCACTTCCTGCTGATATTTCTTTGAATTTTGTTCCTACTTTTATCTGTATTGGAGTTGTTCTGTTAGTTGTTGTTCCATCTCCTAATTGCCCACTACTATTCCTACCCCAAGCCCATAGATTTCCTTCTTTATCTAATGCCAAACTATGGTCATATCCTGCTGCTACTTTTATGAAGCCCATTTTTGTATAGTCTATTTGCCAGCCCGCATAGTATATTTTGTTTCCTGTTTGCTCTTCTGAAATTACAGTTACTGCTTCTCCTGTTAAGTCTTCATTTTCAAACCAACCTAAGAAATTATACCCTGGTCTTACTACATCTGTTGGTAATGCTGTTTCTACACCTTGTTCATATTCTGTTATATTGCCACTTTGTATTAAACCTTTATTTGTATTTAATGTTACACTATATTTAACAATTTCTTTTTCTGATATTGCAAGTGGTGTTTTTGAACTTTCGTTATTTCCTGTTCCTAGTTCTCCGCTTTCATTTCCTCCCCATACATATAATGAACCTCTTTTTTCTATTGCTACTGTATGGTTCCACCCTGCTGATACTTTTTTAAATGTTTTGTCTACACTTATTTGTACAGGTGTATTTGTTAATTCTTCATTTCCTGTTCCTAGTTTTCCTTCTCCATTTGCTCCCCATGCATATAGCTTTCCTTCACTATCTATTGCTAGTGTATGGTTATACCCTACTGCTATTTCTTTTATTTGTTTATCTGCTAAAATTGCTACTGGTGTATTAGAATTTACAGATGTTCCATTTCCTAGTTGCCCATATTTGTTATTTCCCCATGCATATAGTTTTCCACTGTTATCTATTGCTAATGTGTAGTTTCCTCCTTTTGACATTTGTACTTTTGTAAATGTTTTTGATGTTTCTATATTTTTTGGTGTGCTTGAGGCATCATTTGTTCCATCTCCTAGCTCACCTTCGCTATTTTCTCCCCATGTATATAATGCACCTGTTGTGGAAATTGCTGCACTTGAATTATACCCTGCTGTAATTTCTGCAAAGTCCACATCACTCATTATTTGTACAGGTATATTGCTATTATTAGTTGTACCATTTCCTAGTTGTCCATTATTATTTAATCCCCATGCCCATAATTTATTATTTACATCTATTGCTAAACCATGAGAAGAACCTACAGAAATAGACTTAAAGGTTGTTTCTGATGCTATTTTAACTGGTTCATTTGATTTTGCTACACCATCTACACCTAATTGACCTACTCCATTTGTACCAAAACTCCAAATGTTTCCCTCTTCATCTAATGCTAAACAAAATAAGTTCCCTGCTGATACTTGCACAAATTTAGTTCCTGGTTTTATTTGTACTGGAGCAATTACATCATTTTCGGTTTCTGCTCCATTCCCTACTTGTCCGTTATTATTTAGCCCCCAAGACCACAAATTTCCACTTTCATCTATTGCAAGTGTTTGATACATTCCTGCTGATATTTCTCTAAATCCCATTTTGTTAAATTCTATTACATTTTCTGTATCTGCTTGTACAAATAGCACCCTTGCCATTAATATAATTATGCTAAATGCAATAATAAAAATTAATTTTAAACCTTCTTTTGTTTTTCTCATGTTTTTTTCCTCTTTCTTATAATTATTTCATTTTTATTATAAGAAAGCGGTATTTCAAGGTCAATGGCAGTTTTTTCATATTACAGATTTTTCTCTTTTTTTCGCTACGGCTCTACATTTATGGTCATTTGTTTACATTTATTTTACATTTTTGTAATATTGGTATTTTTTTACGGATATGTTCATAAAAGGAAGATATATAAACTTTTATTTTGTAATTTTAAAAATCTCCAATTTTAGCTAATTTATGCTAGTTTTGGAGATTTTTAGTGATTTATAATTATATTTGTAATGTAATGAATTTTTGCTTTGGCGTTTTATTCTATATAGCTTTGCCGTAAGTGTTTTGGATATTTATACTAATTCTATTGGTATATAGTTATTGTTTCTATCTATTGGAAGTAAATTTTCTTTCATACATATTACTCCACCTTCTCCTATTTCTAATCCAAACTTTTCTATTACATTAAAGTTTTTTATTGCAACTTTTTCAGGATTTGCACTCTTTTTTATTTCTATAGGATATACTTTGTTATTGTATATAATTAATAGATCTATTTCTTTCCCATTGTTATCTCTATAATAATATAGGTATTTTTTAGGATTCATACCATTATTTAAATATGATTTTATAATTTGTGATATAACATATGTTTCAAAAATTGCTCCATTATATGCGCTTTTTTCTAATGTTACTGCATCTAAATATCCTACTAAATAGCATGCAAGACCTGTATCCATAAAATATATTTTTGGTTTTTTTACTATTCTTGATATATTGTTGTTAGAATATGGTTGTAATAAATATACTAATCCTGTGTTTACTAATATAGATAACCACTTTTCACCTGTCATGTTGTTTATCCCTATACTGCTACATATATCTGACATATTGAGCTCTCCTGCTGTTCTTGCAGCGATATTTGATATGAATTTTAAAAATTTTACCTCATCTTGTATGTTTATTAACTGTCTTATATCTCTTTCTATATATGTTGTAATATAATCTTCATAATATTTTTTATGTTCTATGTTAGTTTTATATATTTGTGGGTAACTGCCTTTTAGTATTTTTTCATATAGCTCTATTGTTGTGGTTTTTTCTATTTTTTCTTTTTTTTCTAATAATTCTAATTCTGGAATAAAGAAACTTTCTTGTTTTTGTTCTATTTCTCTTTGGGTTAACCCGTTTAAGTTTAGTATTCCTACCCTTCCTGCAAGTGATTCTGAAATATTACTCATTCCGATTAAAGCTCCCGTGAACCTGTTAAATAGAATAATCCGTTTTCTTCTGTTTTTCCATCTGATAAGTTTTCAAATCTTTTGTTGTCTACTATTATTTTTATGTATGATAATAATTCTGGTGCATATTGAAATTCATCTATTATTAATGGTGTTTTATATGTTCGTAAGAATAATTCTGGATCTTCTATTGCAAGTGCTCTTATACTTAATTCATCTAATGATATATAGTTTATTTTTTCTTCTTCCTTTATGCATTTTAATAAAGTAGTTTTTCCAACTTGTCTTGGTCCTGTTAGCATAACCACTGGATAATTTTCACTAGTTTCTTTAATTTTATTTGTTATTGTTCTATTTATTAATTCTTGCATATGTATTCCTCCTTGTAATATTATATACATTATTATACTTATATTATACAATTTATTTAATATTTTTTCAATATGTTTATACATTTTTATAATATTACTATAAAAATGTATAAATGCAAAATCATTCAGAATGCTTGACGAATTTTATCAAAAATTGTATTATATATTATATTATTTAATGGAGGATAATTTAATGGCAAAACATATTCCTAATTTGTTAACTATGCTTCGCTTTGTTCTTATTCCTTTTATTGTTGGATATTTAAGCGAGGGAAATTATATATTGGCATTTGTATTTTTAACTTTATCTGCAATAACTGATGTTTTAGATGGTTTTATTGCTCGTAAGTTTAATTTTATTACTAATTTTGGAAAGTTGATTGACCCTCTTGCTGATAAAGCAACTCAGATTTGTGTTTTAACTGTTCTTACTTTACAACATATTATTCCTTTATGGATTTTAGTTATTGTTCTTTTAAAAGAATTTGTTATGATTTCTGGTGCTTCTTTTCTTTATGGTAAGGAACTAGTTGTATCTAGCAGATGGTATGGAAAACTTTCTACTGTATTATTTTATGTGGCAATTGTAAGTTCTTTCTTTATTAGACATTTTAATATGGTTATTTTTAACCACCCAGAATATAGTATTAGTCCTCTTCCTGCATTTGACCAATACATATACTATTTGGCTTTAATTATGACTATTTTCTCATTGTTTATGTATATTAGGGCTTTTTATACTCAAGGGTATTTGAAAAAGGAAAATTTAAAAATAGATAATAATGATAACTAAAAGCATAAAATATAAAATTAAAAAACGTAGGGGCACCGTTTGCTTAAGAATACATCATAGGACATGACACCACTGTGCCCTTTTGCTATTAAATTTTTTAATTTTATATTTTATGCTTTTTAATAATATATAGTAGTTATTCATAGTCTTCTAGTGTGCTGTTTAGCTCTTCTTCACCATATATTCTTATTCCCTCTTCTAATCTTAATTTATCAATATCAGTTAAATATTCTACTGCAATTCCTGTTTCTTCTTTTAGGGTTTCTGTGTTGTCTTCATGTATTTGATATACTGCTATAATTCCATCTTTTTCTCTTAATACATAATGTTCATTACATACACTGTCTATATCTTTTATTAAAGTAACTTCATCTTTTGAAAATTCTTCTATCCTCCACCCTTCTTGCTTTTTTGCTAATTCTTCTTGGTTTAAATTTACATATTCTTCTGGAATTTTGGCATATTCTTTTATTGTATGATCACATTCTTCATAATGTTTTTTTAGGATTAATACTGCATTGGGTGAAATTTTTTCTTGTTCTATACTACTTACGCTTATATCATTTGTAAATATGTTTTCTTCTATTTCATTCTCTTTACTTATATTGTTTTGTATTTGATTTTCTGTGTTTGTATTATCCTTATTTTTAAATAGCATATTTCCTACCAAAATTGCTATTATTATGATTACAGCTATTACAATAATATATATCCACTTTTTCATGCTATATCCTTCTTTCTCTTCACATATTTCTATAAATTATTATTGCCAAAAAAGGATATTTTATACAGCATATATTTAAGTATATATCTAGATTTAAAGTAATATATATAAATCTATTTAGTATTATAATTGAGTATTACAAAATCTTATTTTATTTGCTTATTGTTTTTGTTTGTTTCTAAATATGCTATTAATGCATTTTTTATTAACTCATTAATAGAAATATTTTTCTCAATTGATTTTATTTTTGCTTCATTATGAAGATTGATACCTAGCCTTACATTTAGAGACCCTTTTACTTGAGTTTCTGGTACTTCATTGTTAATTTTGCATCCCTCTAAATAATAATCAATAGCATCTTTAAAGTCTTTTTTTAATTCTTTTACTGTTGCACCCTCAAAAGATATCAAAGTATTTTTCAACCCTTCAACAGAACCACAAAAGCATTCGTCTTCATCACTGTATTTTATCTCTGCCCAATAACCTTTATATTTCATTATATTACTCATTATATATTCCCCCATTCTTTTAATTTTTTTACAATATCATTCATCTGATATGGTTTTAATATGTTACTTGGATGTGGTTTATGTAATATTACCTTTTTATTTAAATTATTTTTAAATTCTACTCTTGAACCTGATGTTCTTCCTTTATTGTATTCAAAAAATCCTAAATTATTTAATATTCTTTTTGCTTCATCATATGTAAAATCTTTTGGTTTTGATTTTAGTCTTTCTATATCTTTTTCTAATTTACTCATATTATACATCTCCTTTTTCGATTTTGCAACTATTATTAGTCGCATATGTGGTAAATAATTCTAATTTATCATCCTATCTATCCACATTTTCCCTTTTTTATTAATTCGTATAGTTATCTCTCCATTTAAGTCTGTTCTATATATCTTGCTTCCTTCTTCTATTCTTTTTAAAACATCTTTATTTGGATGTCCAAATGTATTGTTTTTTCCTACTCCAATTATTGCTATTTTAGGTTTTACTGCCTTTAAAAATTCTTCTGTTGATGATGTTTTTGACCCATGATGTGCTACTTTTAATATAGTTGCTTTTAGTTTATTTGTATTTTTATATCCTTGTAAAATAGCCTGTTCTGCTACTTTTTCAATATCTCCTGTAAAAATGCAAGAAAAATTTTTATATACTATTTTACATACTAGAGAGTTATTGTTTATTACATTTTCGCTAATTACTTTTTCTGAATTTGGCCATAATATATCAAAATATATGTCTTTTTCTATATTTATCTTTTGTCCTGCCTCTACTGTATGTACTTTTATTTTTCTCTCTTTTACAATACCTAAAAATTTTTTATAGTTTTCTGATTCTTTAAATTGTTCTGGTATTATTACTTTTTCTACTTGTAGTTTTTGCATAATTGTTAATAGCCCGTCCGAACATGGTCTGTATCAAAGTGTGATATTACCATTACATCTATTCTTTTTATATAATGATTTAAAAGATATGGTAATAGTACGCTTTCTCCTACATCATAACTATCATTTGTGCTTCCTCCTCCATCTATTAAAATGCTTTTATGGTTTGGTGTTGTAATTAATGTAGCATCTCCTTGTCCTACATCTATAAATGAAATTTTCAAATTTTGTGGTAATTTCTGTACTGCTAGATAGAAGACTAAACCTATAACTATTACAGCAATATACTGCATTTTCCTTTTATAAATATGCTGTTTAAATTTATCCACATTTGTTAATAGCTTTTTTTCTATTCTTCTTTTGTAGGTTTTTCCGTTTTAGTTTTTTTAGATAAATGTAAAATAGCAGAATTGCATAATAGATAAAAATTACTATATATGTTGGTGGACAAACTAATATATTAGATATTGGAATATTTGAGAAAATCTCTGTTATTTTTGTTAATGCTGATAGTAAGATTTCTAATATATCTGGTAAAATTGGTATATAGATTGGTATGCTTATTATAAATCCTAACATGATTATAATTCCTATTATGAAACTGATTAATATGTTTGAAAATATGAATGTAAGTGATATTGTTCTAAATAATAGCATATTGACTGGTAATATTGCTATATAAGCTGATATTGATACTTGTATTAGTTTTTTTATTTTTTGAAGTGGTTTTATTTCTTCTTCTTTTTCTTTTGCTAAAAGTAATATTATGCCTAGTGTTGCTGTGTATGATAGTATTAGCCCTGTATTTAATATATAAAATGGGTTTTGTATTAGTATTATAAGTAATGATACTGCCATATTATTTATGTTGTCACTTTTTCTTCCTATTAGTATTGCTATTATGCTTAATATTGCCATTGTACATGCTCGCCTTACAGATGGCGTATTGTTTGTAAGTAGCATAAAAAATATTAATAGTAATATGGTTATTATTTGGGTCTTCTTTTTTCCTATTTTTAGTACTGTTAATATACAACTTGTAATTGCTATAACATATGCTACATGCATTCCAGATACTGCTAATATATGTGATAGATTGCTTCCTATAAAGTTTTGTTTGGTTTTACTTTCTATCCCTTCATCATTTCCTAGCAAGATGCCTAATAGTATGTCTTGATGTTCTTTTGTTTTTATCTTTTTTCTAATTTGGTTTTCTATTGCTTTTCCGTATTTTACATGCAAAGTTTTGTAATAGGTTCCCATTGTTTTTGCTTATTATATCCACGTTTTTAGCTCTTAATGTTCCTACTATTCCGATTAGATTTTAAGTAGTTTTTGTAATTAAAGCCTTTGTAATTTCTTGCTGTATCTGGTTCTATATATTCTCCTTCTAAAGATATCTTGTCACCATATTCTAAGTTTTGTTTCCCTTGATAATGTAAATATAGTGTTATATTAGTATTTTCCTTTTCTATTTTTAGTTTATATTTTGTATAGTATTCTTTTTGTATTGGGTTACTTATTATGATTCCTACATATTTTGTATCTTTTTGCATTTGATTATTTTGGTTTTCGTATTCTTTGTTTTTTACAGTTACATATAAGCTTGCTAATAACATACATATTATAAACACTCTGCTCCATTTTTGTATTTGCAGTATGTTATCATATTTTTTTGCATTTTTGTGTTTGATTAATATGTTTACAATAATAGATATTGCACATGTAACAAATAGGGCTATACTGATGTTACAGTATAGCCCAAATAAAATTCCTATTATACTTCCGGATGGTTATTAATACCACTGGTCTTTTTATCATAAAACCTTCCTTCTGGTTCCTTTTCTCCTAATTTAAGTTTCTTTCTAATTACTTATCTTACGGGCGATTGATAATCGCCCCTACATTAGAATACGGAATTAAGAGTTTCTATGCTCCTTATGTCGCAAGTAACTCTAAATTCCGCATAACTAAGCTCTACATCAGCTTTGCTTCTTAGAGCTTAGAAAATCCTTACTGCTGTTACATATCTTTTTGCGTGTGACCCACTATATATAGATGATGTTTTAACCCCCGTTTTTTCTGTAGATGCGTGTATAAAGCTACCGCCTCCTATATAAATTCCACAATGTCCTATTCCTTTTCCAGTTCTATAGTCTGTAAAGAAGACTATATCTCCTGGTTGTAGATTTTTCTTTTCTACTTTAGTTCCTTTACTAGATTGTGCTGTTGCTGAATGTGGTAAACTTACTCCAAATTGTTTGTATATATACATTGTAAATCCTGAACAGTCAAAGCCTGAAGGACTAGCTCCCCCATAAACATAACGTGATCCTAAATATTTTTTTGCCATAGCTACTACTTCGCTTCCTTTTGAAGATGATTCTTTTGTAGTAGTTTTTGCCTCTTCTTGTTTGTTTTCTTCTTCTTTACTAGATGTTTCTTCTCTTCTTACTGAACTTCTTGATGTTACTTCTGCTACTTTCTTTTCTGAAACATATGTCTTTAATACATATCCTTCTTTGTCGTTATGTTTTATTTTATACCAGTTTCCTTCTTCTTTTAAGATAGTTACTTTCGCATTTGTTGCAAATGTTTTTAGTACTTTGCTATCTGTATCTGCTTTTTGCCTGAAGTTTATTCCATCTGTAGTAATGTATCCTGTTTTGTTTAAATAATTTTCTTCTTCTTTTTTGTTATTATCATTATCATTATTATTGTTATTGTTTTCTTTTGTTTTTGTTAGTAATTCTTTTCTAATCCAACCTGTTCTTCCATTTACTGAAACATATACCCAATTGCCTGTTACATCTATTACTGTTACTTCTGTTTCTTTTGTTAGTTTTTCCATTTTCATTGATGTTGGTAATGGTCTTAAATATACTTGTAATTCACTCTTTGTATATAATTTTTCTCCTTTTTGTATATTTTCTAATGTTTCTTTCTCATTTTTGTTTTCTTCTTGTGTAGTTTGTTCTCCTGTTACAGTATTTTCATTTACTGTGTTTTCATTTGTATTTTGGCTTTGTTCATTTGTATTGTTTGAATTTACGCTATTTTGATCGTTATTACCACTTTGCTTTATTATTTCTACTTGTTCTTTTTTGACATATCCTCTTATTTTTTTATAATTAACTTTATACCAATCTCCCATATCTTCTAGTATTTCAAATTCGTCATTTTTTGGTATAATTTCAAGTGTAATTGAACTGTTGTCTGCTGATTTCTTTAATTTTGCTTCTTCTTTAGCCTTTGCTGTGTCTGCACTAAATACAATTCCTGCTAATGCTAATAAAATAAGTAGAATAATGAATAACGATAAAATGGCTTTCTTTATTATTGCCATAAAAATACTCCTTTTTAAATTCGGTTTTTATTGTATAATGATATATTATATACTATGATTTGTAATTTGTCAATTTTTGGGGGTTGTACAATTTTCAAAACATTTTTTTGTTATATTTGCATTTTTTATGTCAATATAGTATAATGGTATTATATTAGTTTTTATGAAAGAAGGTTTTGATATGAAGGATATAAAAACAGAAACTGGAAAAATAAATCCACAAAGCCCGGAATTTATTAGTGCTAGAAGAAAATTAGAGCATTATGCATTTGATAAAACTCTTGAAGAATATAAAAAAGATAATACTATAGATTTTCAAAAGAGAAAAGAAGAAATTGTTAATGAAGAATTATTAAAGTTAAAGAAAAAAATGCAAGAAAGACAAGAAAAAGATTTGCTTTCTGGTATTAATAGACTTGTAGATAGAAATTCTAATGTAGATGCAAGATATAAAGATTTAATTTCTGAAGAAGCATACGAAAAATTAGAAATACGTAATAAAGCTGATAGAATTCTCGAGGAATTAAAGAAACAACAAAGAGAAAAAGAAAGACTGTCTAAAAAATCTTCTACAATAAATAGAGCTAATGAAATAAAAAAGAAAATAGAAGAAGCTGAACAAGCCAAGAAATTGAAAAATATAGAAATTGCTAGAAAAAGAACTGAAGCTTTAAGACGTGCAACTCATAATCAAGAGAAAAAGCGTTATGAAGATAGGCAAGGAAAAGTAGCTAATTTAGTAGAGCAACTAACTTTCATAAATAAAACACAAAATGCACCTACTCAAACAAGTACTGTTGTAAGACCTCCTGTTCAAAATAAAAATGTACGTCCTTCTAATGCTAATATAAGAAGTGAAACTCCAATACCTGAAAGAGTTGTAATTAAAGAAGTTGAATCTAAGCCTGCACCTACTCCTAAGAAGGATGAAAAGCCTGTACAAGCTTTAGTTCCTAAAAAACAAAAACGTTCTTTTATGGATCGTATTCATGGTTTTGGGACAAAAGTATCTGAAGTTGCTATTACTGCATATGAGATGCTTACATTTAAGCATAGCCGTGATGTGGCTGTTGGAAAACATAAGGAGAGATCTGTTTCTCCTGCTGAGGCAAGTAGTGCATATGAAAAAAATATAAAATATGCTGATTCTAAACCGACTTTTGATGTTCGTAGTAAAAATGAAAATAAAACCACTTCTTTTTTCGAACACTTACAAGCTAAAGCAGATGAAAAGGCTGCAATTGATGCTATGAATTCAAAATCTAAAAATGAAAAAGGAAGAGAAATAGGTGCATAATAAAATAAATATGGATTATCCAAGCGGGCGATTACTAATCGCCCCTACATTTTAATTTGAAACATCTATTTTCCATAAAACAACAAGGTTATACATTTTTGTATGGCTTTTTTGTTTTAATTTGACATTGTTACCATAATGTGTTACAATAACTAAAGGTGGTGAAAAAATGGAAAATTTTGATATTAATCGATTTTCAAAAACTTTTTTTAATAGTAAACTTTATATTATATTTATCCTAATGCTTAGTTTAGCAATTGGGTATTTTTATAGTTACTATTATGTAACACCTATGTATCAGTCTTTTGCGACTGTTGTTTTAGTTCAAAATGAGAATTTAGAGCAAGAAGCTCCTACATATTCTTCTATTACACAGACTGATATTAATTTAAATAAGAATTTACTTTCAACTTATACAAAGATTGCTAAAAGTGATACTGTTTTAGAACAGGTAATAAAAGATTTAGGTCTTAATATGACTTCTAATGAATTGAAAAGTCTTGTTACTGTACAAGCAGTTAATAATACTCAGGTTTTTAAAATTGGAGTTGCAAATGAGGATAATGAAATGGCTGCTTTAATTACTAATCATTTGTTAGAAGTATTTTCCAAAGAGGTTAAGTCTTTATATAATATGAATAATATTTATACAATGGACCCAGCAGAAATAGTAAATACTCCATATAATATTCACCATGCAAAAGATATTGCTATTTTTGTTATGTTTGGGGTTATATTGTCATGTATTTTAGTTCTATTCATTTATACTTTTGATACTACTATTAAATGTGAAAATGATATTGAAAATTATACGAATTTAAATGTATTATCAACTATTCCTATATATAATGCTAAATTTGGAAAGAATAAAACCGAATTAATTGTAAATGAAGAACCAAAGTCCCCTATTTCTGAATGTTTTAAAACTTTTAGAACGAATGTGATGTTTTCTATCGTAAATAAAAAATTTAAAACTATCCTAGTAACAAGTGGTTTTATGGGAGAAGGTAAAAGCTTTATTTCTTCTAATTTGGCTATCTCATTTGCGAATTCTGGTAAGAAAATAATATTAGTAGATACTGATATGAGAAAAGGTAGAATTCATAGTATTTTTAAATTACCTAATGACCAAGGTTTATCTACTTGTATTTCTAAAATAGGAACTTACGGTAGTTCTTTAAATATTAATGATTTTATTAAAGAAAGTAGTATTCCAAATTTACATGTTATGACTTGTGGTATTACACCTCCAAATCCTTCTGAGTTATTATCTTCTTCTAGTATGATAAAATTATTACATGCTTTAAATAAACAATATGATATTGTAATTTGTGATGGTACTCCTTGTATGTTAGTTTCAGATAGCATTGTTCTATCTAAAATGGTTGATACTACTATAATTGTTACTGCTAATAAAGTTACAAAAATTGATACTTTAACTAAAATTAAAAAGTCTATCGAAATGGTTGGTGGTAATATTTGTGGTGCTATTATTAATATGATGGATGTTAATAAGAAGGATTATAAAAATAATTACTACTATGGTGAAGAAAAGCAACATAAGTATATCGATTCTTCTTCTTTCGTGCATGACATTGTTTTAGATACACCTTTATTTGTAGAAAATGAACCTATTATAGAAAGAAATGAAATTGGCGGACCTACTGAAGAATTAAAAGATGTTTCTCCTAATGAGGATTTTTCTGTTATTACAAGTACTCTTTATGAAAACACTAAACAACTTTCTGAATTAAGAGAACTTTACAAAGATTTAATACATTCTACTTTAAAATTTTCAAAAGAGAATAATAATGATCTTATTTTTGAAAAGCTTAAAGATTTGAAAGTTGATTATACAAACATAGTAAATTTACAAAACAGTGAAATTTCTGGTTTATATAAAAAATTAGAGGATATCGAAAATTCTAATTTAACAGATTCTATTTTAAATAAATTAGAATGTTTGCAAAGTGATTATTATAGCTTAGTTCATGCACAAAGTGAAGAACTTAAAACTTTATACCATAAGTTAGAGGATATAAACTTAAAGTTTGAGCTATTAGAAAATCATGCTAACAACAATGAAACTTTAATTAATAATTTGTCTAAAGAGATAGAATTGTCAAAATCAAATAGTTTTGATATTGATGAACTAGAACATATAGAAACTATTACAGATGAAGTGGAAGAAAATACTGTTACAGAATCTATTATAGGCGAGGATATACAAGATGATATAGTGGAATCTATTATGGAGAATGAAATAGAAGCACCTATTGTGACTGAAGAGATACAAGATAATATTACAGAAGCTACTATAGAGGATGATGTTATTGCAGAATCTATTATGGAAAATGAAATAAAAGATAATATAAGCAAACCTGCTATAAATCAAGAAACTTCCTCTGTAGCTGATTATGAAACAATAAAAAATAAACAAAAACACAGATTTTCTTTATTTAAATCTAAGGAAAAAGTTATTATAGAAGAAGAACCTATTGCTATTGTTTCTCAAATTTTATTAAATAGTATTGAATCTGTTGGATAATGTTTTAAAGCCATGCTATCATTGTATGGCTTTAATTATGCTTTTTTGTTATCACATTATTCTTTCGTTTTTAATACTATAGAGTAGGTGATTTTATGAGTATTGTTTCTACTAATGTTCCTTATAATTCTTTTGTTTTTAATTATAATTTACAAGAACTTTTAAATGCTTTTCCATTTTTACGTTCTAACATAATTGGGTATAGCGTTTTGGGTGCTCCTATTTATGCTATTAAATTCGGTGTTGGCAAAAAGCATGTATTTTATAGTTCTTCGTATCACGCAAATGAATGGATTACAAGTCCTGTTTTGATGAAATTTATAGAAGATATTTCTAATGCTTATGTTTCTAATTCAAATGTGTTTGGGTATTCGGCTAAAACTATTTTTAATGAAACTACTATTCATTTTTGCCCTATGGTTAACCCTGATGGTGTAGACTTGGTAACTGGCTATTTTTCTCCTACTTCTTCTTATTACAAATTGGCTGAAAAAATTGCTTATGGTTTTGCTACTATTCCTTTTCCTGATGGTTGGAAAGCAAATATTAGAGGTGAAAGTTTGATTAACTTCCACCTTTTTGTTTTCAAAAAATAATGTAGTTATATTCTACATTTCTATTGTCTTTACTATCATAATTATATTACCTTTTTATCGTTTAAAATATTTTCTACTTCAATAAATTCATCTATATTTTCATTTATTGTATTCAGTGGTGCAAAGTTAAATGTTATAAAAACATTTTTATCTTTATCTATTTCAATTTTATCAATCAATCTAAATAATGAAGATTTATCTATTTCTTTCATCTCTAAAAACTCATTTATTGTTTTATTCATTTGTTCTTCATCATTTTTAGTTCTAATAGTTTGCTGACCTTGTAAGTATTGAAAGCTATCCATTAGATTACTTTTTTCATTTGTTAATTTTTCTCTCTCATTAACAAACTTCGCAGATATTCTTGTAAAATCAATATCAGTCAATATGCCATTTAATTTATCATTATATAAACTATCCAAATTTTTGTTAATTTCTGTTATTTTAATGTTTATTGTTTCTATTTGCTTTTTTACAGATGTCACTAAATCGATTGATTTGTCTTTTACTTTTTTATAAGTTTCTTCTAGTATTGTACGATTAGCATATATTTTACAAACTTGTTTTACTATTTCTAATATTCTTTTTTCAAGTTTTGGATAATTCAAATTTCTTACATAACAACCTCTTTTTTGATAACCTATATCTACTATATATGGAATCTTTGGACGATTACTATTATGATTTACTTTTAATACAATTTGCATTTGCCAACCGACAATGTTTGCAGTAAATTAGTCCTCGTAATAAATAGTCATATTGTTTTACAACTTTTTTTGCTCGTTCTTTATGTATTATTTGTGCTTTTTCAAATA
>CANOGC010000028.1 GCA_947565445.1 uncultured Clostridium sp.
GATAGTCCTCCTGGTCCTAATGCTGATACTCTTCTTTTATGTGTTAGTTCTGATAATGGGTTTGTTTGGTCCATGAATTGTGATAGTTGTGAGCTTCCAAAGAATTCTCTTATTGATGATGTGATTGGTTTTGTGTTTATTAATGTTTGTGGTGTTACTACATCTAAGTCTTGAATTGTCATTCTTTCACGTACAACTCTTTCTAGTCTTGTTAAACCAATTCTAAATTGGTTTTGTAGTAATTCGCCTACACAACGGATACGTCTATTTCCTAAATGGTCTATATCGTCTATATATCCTAGTCCATGTTGTAGGTTTGCAACATAGTTTACTGATGCTATGATGTCTTCTGTTGTAATGTGTTTTGGAATTAGTTCTCCTATTCTTTCTCTTATCATTTTTTCAACGTCTTTTGGTTCTGTGTTGTCTAATATATTTTTTAATATACCATAGTTTACTTCTTCTTTTATGATTGTATTTTTTAAGTCTACATATTCGTGAATATCTACTGTTCCGTTACCAATTACTTTAACTGTTTTGTCTCCTATTTTTATATCTACAGAATTGATTCCTGAGTTTTGGATTTGTTTTGCTATTTCTTCTGTTATTGCTCCATCTTTTTCTACTAGTACTTCTCCTGTTTCAGGGTTTACTACATCTACTGCTGCTATTTGGTTTTTAATTCTTCCTGCTAATCCTAGCTTTTTGTTAAATTTGTATCTTCCTACTTTTGCAAGATCATATCTTCTGTCATCGAAGAATAAGCCATTAAATAGGCTTCTTGCTGCTTCTACTGATGGAAGTTCTCCCGGTCTTAATTTTTTGTAGATTTCTATTAATGCTTCGTCTGTTGTTTTTACTGGGTCTTTATTTATAGTAGCTATAATTTTGTCTTCTTCTCCAAATACTTGTAGTATTTTTTCGTCTGTATCAAGCCCTATTGCTCTTAATAGGCATGTTACTGGTATTTTTCTTGTTCTGTCTATTCTTGCATAGAATACGTCATTTGAGTCTGTTTCGTATTCTATCCATGCTCCACGTATTGGCATTACTGTTGATGTAAATATTTTTTTACCGATTTTGTCATAGCTTGATTCATAGTAACATCCTGGTGAACGTACTAATTGGCTAACTACAACTCTTTCTGCACCATTTATTACGAATGTTCCACTGTCTGTCATAAGTGGGAAGTCACCTAAATAGATTTCTTGTTCTTTTATTTCTCCTGTTTCACGGTTTATTAAGCGTACTTTTACGTGTAACCTTGTAGAGTATGTTGCATCTCTTTCTTTTGCTTCTTCTAATGAGTATTTTGTTGTGTCTTCCATGTAATAGTCGAAGAATTCTAATACAAGATTTCCTGTGTAGTCAATAATTGGCGAAATGTCTCTTAATACTTCTCCAAGCCCTTCTTCTACAAACCAATTGTATGAGTCTTTTTGTACTTGGATTAGGTTTGGCATTTCAATTGCTTCATCTGTTTTTGCAAACGTTTTTCTAACACATTTTTCGTGTTTTACGTCTTTAACCAAAAAAATCACCTCTATATTAAATTAAGCAGAAATTTTGAAATTTGCATTCTTTACGAATTTTAGAATGCTTTTTTAAGAATAAATCTATTTATCAAGAAGTCCTTCTTAAACTAGGTTTCCATACTATTTTTCCGTAAGGTTCTGCTCTTTACCTTCTTTAAAATAGACTTGTTTCAAAGTTTAATTCCTCTTCTTGTTAAATTTAAATGAATGTTAATTTATATCAAAAAGTGATATAATTCATAACTTTTGAATTATATCACTTTGTCTTACGGCTTGTCAAGGTTTAAACGAATTTTTTATGAAATTTTATAAAAACATGGAACAAGGTTTATTCTTGTTCCATGTTTTGTTTTATTTTATTTGCTTTTTTTCTGATTCTTTGTATTGCTGTATCTACAGATTTTACTTTTGTTCCAAGCTTTTCTGCAATTGATGCATATGATTTTCCTTGTTTATAGTAATATAAAACTTGTTTTTCAAAATCACTTAAACTATTATTTATTTTGTTTTCTATTGAACTATAATATTCTTTTTTTGTTAGCATTTCTAATGGGTCATCTACAGTTTTTGTTTCTAATATGTCTATTACTGGTACATCGTCATTTTCTTCGTATGCTGCTGAGTTTAATGAAAAGGCTGAATTTAATGGTATGTTTTTTTGACGATTTGATGTTTTTAGGGCTGTTATTAATTGCCTTTCAATGCAAAGGTTAGCAAAAGTCTTAAATGAATTTTGCTTTTCTACATTAAATGATTTTGTTGCTTTGTATAATCCAATTAGCCCTTCTTGTATAATGTCATCTCTTTCTGCTCCTGCCATAAAGAATTTACTTGCTTTCATATTTACTAAATCATTGTATTTATTCATTAAGTAGTTTAATGCCATATTATCTCCAGATTGAATTACTTCAATTACTTTTTCGTCTGGCATTTCATTATATGAATTGTTAAATTGATATGCATATGCCATATACCTCACGTACCTCCTAGGGATGATTATATTTGCATTATATTGATAAATTTCACGAATGTCAATACTTTTTCGTTATTTTCTTATGTTTTAGCCAATTATTTGTCTTTTTATTTCTTCTAATGCTTTTTTTCGACTGCTTATTTTATTCTTTTCTTTATGGCTTAATTCTGCTAAAGTCCTTCCGTCTTCTAATTCGAAGATTTCATCAAATCCAAATCCATTTTCTCCTCTTGCTTCTTTTGCAATAAATCCTGAAAGAATTCCTTTACCTATTTTAAACTGCTTTCCATCATAATAAGCTATAACTGTTATATACTCTACTTTTCTTTCTTCTTTTTCTAGGTCTTTCATTTTGTCTAGTATATATTCGTTTCTTTCTCTACTATGGCTATTTCCTGCTTTTTCTTCTCCTAAAAACCTCGCTGTTTTTACTCCTGGCCACCCATTATATCTTCTTATACAAATTCCACTATCATCTGCTATACATGGTAGTAAAGTTGTATTATAGATTTCTTTTGCTTTCTTTTTTGCATTTTCTTCAAATGTGTTACCGTCTTCTATTACTTGTACCGTATTTTTTATGTCGCTTAGTGTAATTATTTCGATGTTTCTTAATATTTGTTCTATTTCTTTTATTTTACCTTCATTTGTACTTGCTACTAGTATTTTCACGTTTTTCTCCTTTTTTATTTTACATTATATCACACAAAATACCTTTGTTCTACTTTTATTGACTTTTTTTTACATTTATATCATAATATTCTTATGTATATTAAAGAAGGTGTGAATTTTGCCTAAGATATATTTAGAGAAAAATGTTTTAGATGCTACATTTGAACGTTTGGAATTTATATTTGATCATTTTGATAATATATATTTTAGCGTAAGTGGCGGAAAAGATAGTAGTGTTATGGTACAGCTTGCCAATATTGTAGCTAAGAAAAAAAATTGTGTTTTTGATGTTTTATATATAGATTTCGAAGCACAATATCGTTTAACTATTGAACATATTTATGAACTAAAACAATTGTCACAAATTAGACACTTTTACCATATTGCTTTACCTATGGCACTTCGAAATGCTGTTTCTATCTTACAGCCAAAATGGATTTGTTGGGAAGAAGAGAGTAAAGATTTATGGGTTAGAGATTTACCTGATGATAGTATTAATATAAATAATAATCCTTTTACTTGGTTTCGTAAAGGAGAAGAGT
This sequence comes from uncultured Clostridium sp., assembly GCA_947565445.1. Lineage (GTDB taxonomy): Bacteria > Bacillota > Clostridia > TANB77 > CAG-508 > RGIG8482. The sequence goes on from CANOGC010000028.1 coordinate 3,723, forward strand.
TTGAAGATTTTATTATTGAATTTGCTAATTGGTATCAAAAAAAGTATGGTGGTAATGTTGCATGTGGTATTGGAATTCGCTCAGACGAAAGTTTGAATCGTTTTAGAACCATTACGTTTGATGGAAAAGTGATGTATGATAATAAACATTGGACTACAAAAATTAGATATAATGATAATTATCTTGATGTATATAACTTTTATCCAATTTATGATTGGAAAACAGAGGATATTTGGGGGGCCGTTAGTAACCTTGATCTAAAGTATAACCAAGTTTATGAATTAATGTATAAAAATGGTCTTAGTATCCATGAACAACGTTTATGTCAGCCTTATGGTGATGATCAAAAAAATGGTCTTGACCAGTTTAAAGCTTTAGAATATGATACTTGGTCTAAGGTTGTTAATCGTGTTAATCGGTGTTAATTTTGGTAATATTTATTGTAGAACTACTGCTCTTCGGAAACCTCAGAACTTCTAAGCCAAATTTTATGACTTGGGAAGAATATACAATATTTTTATTAGAAAGTATTGGTATTTATAATAGTGATTTAATGTTACATTATTATAGAAAGATTAAAAAATTTGCCAATTGGTATAAAAAGCGAGATGATATTGATATTTCTGATATTCCTGAAGAGGCTGACAGTAAATTGGAAAATCAAAAGAAAGTTATTTCTTGGAGAAGGATTGCAAGGTCTATTGAAAAGAATGATTTTTATATGAAACGTCTCTGTTTTTCTCAAACTAAAACAGATGATGAGGAACTTCGAGCTTTAATTCATAAATGGGATAATTTGTTAACCAAGGATACTGTTTCTGATGATAAAGATTTAATGAATTTTATAAATGAGGAGGTGCGTAAAGATGATACTAAAACTAACAAATAAGGATAATAATTTCTATAATTATATGGGTAAATTTTTTGGTTCTCGTATTATTCAGACAGAAACCAAAGACCGTATTTATGATGATACTAACAAACTTTGGTATATTTATATTGGTTCAGATAATAAGCCTTATGGTTTTGTTTCTATTTTTAATAATGTGATTAAAAATATTTATTCTAGTAATGAGGCTTATTTAAAAGAATTATTAGAACAAGTACTTGCAGATATTAATATTTCTCCAAGTATTGTTACTAAATTATATGAAAATTTGTATACAGAATGTGGTTTAAAAATTAGTCATTTAGATAATTATAAGCATTTTGTTGAGATTAGAGGTGGAAAATAAGTTGAAAGATATCGAATTTCCAGTTTTAAATGTAAGAATGGTTGATATTAATAAAGTAATAGCAAATGATTATAATCCTAATAAAGTTGCTCCACCTGAAATGAAACTTTTAAAGCATTCTATTAGAGAAGATGGTTATACTCAACCAATTGTTACTTATTATGATAAAGAAAATGATAAATATATTGTTGTTGATGGGTTTCACCGTTATCGTTGTGCTAAGGAATATTTTCATTTAAAGGAGGTTCCAATTGTTACTATTGATAAAGATTTAAAAAATCGCATGGCAAGTACTATTCGTCACAATCGTGCTAGAGGTACTCATCAAATTATCGATATGTCTAAGATTGTTATTGATCTTAGTAGTAGTGGTTGGAGTGATGGTCAAATTTCTAAACATTTGGGGATGGAACTTGATGAAATTATTCGTTTAAAACAAGTTAGTGGTTTAAAAGAATCTTTTGCTAATCATGTTTTTAGTAAATCTTGGGAAGAGTTTGAAGATAATCTAAAAAAAACCAATTAGCTTCGTTTTTGTACAAATTATACACGTAGAATAAGTGGATAAAATCCACTTATTCTATAAGAATATAATAGAAAAACTGGGCACAGTGGTGTCGGTCTTATGAGTATTCCCACAGACGGTGTCCCTGCAAATATATATTTGGCTTTTAATCTTGTTTTTTTCTAATTAGGATTAATGGTGTTAGTTCTTTTCCTTGTCCTGAGGGGTTGTCTTTTATTAGTTCTTTTAATTCCTCTTCTGATAGTGTAATGTCATCTGAGTAACCTAATAGTTCTTGCCCTAAGTCGTTTGCATCTACTATCATACATGATATTCCTAATTTTTCTTTTATTTCATTACATACACCACTTGGATTTTCTGGTAGCTTAATACCTATGTCGCCATATTCTTTCCATACATGGTCATAAAACCCATCTAAGCCACTTACTTCTTGTCCTACTATTTCGTAAAATACTCCTCTTTTCCCAAATAGTTTTGTAATAGCACTTGCTATACTTGCCCATATTACTTTAAATAGACCTACTGTATCTATTGCATATTGCATTTTTATTGTTTCTCCTACACCTACGCCAGTATCTGGATGTGATGCAAATTTAGATAATAATTTTGCCCAAAATCCAATTTTTATATCTTCTCTTTTTACTATTCTATTTTGGCATAGTGCTATTATTTTTTCACTACTTGATATGATATCTCCTTCTTCATATATTGGTAATACATATTCTTTAAATAAGTCTATATATGATTCTCCTTGTTCTACAAACCTTGTTTTTATTGCATGTCTTAAGTATGTTTGTCCATTTACTTGTATTTCTACACTTTTGCCTTCATTCATATAAAATTCCATAATTTTTCCTCCTAAGTTTCACATATTTTTAGGTTTTTTACATATACTATATATTATCCCTTTTTATATAATTATACAAGGTTTTCATCCAAATTTTAAGAATTTTTCTAAGAAACCTTGACATTCTATATAAAAGAGATTATACTAGTTAAGTAATATCGCGAGGTGGAGCAGTTGGCAGCTCGTTGGGCTCATAACCCAAAGGTCGGTAGTTCGAGTCTACCCCTCGCAACCATTTGTGTTTGATATTTCCGATGTTCAAACATAGTCGTATGTGTACCCACGAATACACATACTTTTTTTATACAAAAAATAGAGCAGACCACGAAATCCACTCTATCGACTATGTATTGCTACTGTTAGTCTTCATTTGATTTTTCATCTAGCGTTTGTTGCTGATTTTGTAGTTCAAAGTTTTTTTGCTTTTCTTCTACAACCATATCAACTAAACGAAGAATCACATCTCCGATGTTCAAAACAATAGCCTCCCTTCCGCCCTTTAGAAAGAGCTAGCCTTTTTGGTTACATTAAGGTTGCTATTATATTACAACATTTATATAGCAAAAACAAGCAATTTTATTCAATTCTTTAATTTATTCATTTATCAATATATTGCTTTCTTATTTATTCATATTGCAAAAATACTTTTAAAAAATCATATATCAACTTTTTCGTTTTTTCTATATCGTATTCTTTTTCTAAAATCTGCATTTTTTCACCAGTACTCTCGCATAACATATATAAAGACATTCTTCTTAAATTTTTTTGAGTTCTATTTAGTTCTTTTAAACTCTTTTTTTCATCTAAATTTTCTAATAACTTACTTACAAATTTAATCTTATTATTTAATTTCATATAATCCCTCATCTTTCGTAATATTTTTCAATTTAAATACGCGCTTTTTCGCGTATATTAAGCAAAAGTTTTTGTTATCCTAATATTGGTGATACAAAAATGACACTATCTCTTGCAATAAAAGAGAGAATTGAAGATTTATTAGTATATAATAGTTTTGATATGACTTTATCCGAATTTTTTAATGATTCACTATTTGATATTGAGAATATAGATGATGATTAAGCATATACTATGGTGTATACTTTTATTATATCTTACCTAATTATGATAATCAATACTATTTTCGAAAAATGTAATACGAATATGTTATATTCTTTGAAATACATTTATGTTATAAAATTGTAAATCAAAATTTTACGAGGAGTATAAAATGGAAACCTTTAATCTACAAAAATCTAGAGAAAGTAATGTTATAAAATCTATTCGTTTTTCTGAGGAATTAAATGATTCTATAATTAAAGTTGTTGAGAAAGCTAATGAAGGTAAGAGTGTAAAACAATATAGTTTTAATGGTTTTGTATGTTCTGCTTGCGAGTTTGCTTTGCAACATTTGCCAGATGAATTAAAATAAGGCTTTATAACTACCCAAAAACGAGCTCTAAAATATAGAGTTCGTTTTTGTTATTCTTCAATTTGTTCTATTTCAGCATAAACAATATTTATAACATTTTGTAATATATCATTGGGCAATTGTTCTACTTCTTGATAATTTCTACTGTTTAGATCCAATGTCTTTATATGTTCACACATGATTACTCCTGTTGTTTTTGTTCTATCATCTAAATTAACATGTAATGGAAAATTGTTATTTGTGTTTGTTATGGGACAAACAATAGCTAATTTTGCTTTTTTATTAAATATATTATTGCTTATAACAACTGCTGGTCTGTATCCAGCTTGTTCATGTCCTGCTTGTGGATTAAAATTAATTTTTATAATTGTTCCTTGTTTTACCATATTTCTGCTCCTTTTGGTTCTCCCCAATCAATTTCTTCGGGTGTGTAATCTTCTTTATAATTTTCAAATAATTCTCTTATGTTTTTTCTTTTGTTTTCTTTTGATTTCTCTATAATTAATTTCTCATTATCTGCAATAATTACTATTTGTTCATTCTCACTCCAATTCATACTGTCTAATAATATTTTAGGTATTCTTATCCCTTGACTATTTCCCCACTTTTGAATTGTAGTTGTCATATTTATCACTCCTTTTTATGTATATACATAGTATATACTATATTGTAAAGATTGTCAATCTTATTATGGGGCTTTTTTTTATTTTTATAAATATTTTTATTTTACATTTATATTTTCTTTTATTGCTTCAAATTTTGCATCTCCTATTCCTGGTACATTTTTTATGTCTTCTATTTGTTTGAAATCTCCGATTTTCTTTTCTATATTCTATTATTTTTTGTGCAGTTGCTTCTCCGTATTCCTTGTAGTGTTTGTAGTTCTTCTTGTGTTGCTTTGTTTAAGTTTATTTTTTGATTTTTAGTATTTGTAGTTTGTGTATCCGTATTATTAGTAGGATTGCTTGTGCTTTCTTCTGTTATGTATTCATTTGTTTCTTGTCCTTTTTTTGGTATTGTTATTTTTTGCCCATCTTCTACTGGGTATGCTAAGTTTATGTCTGTTATATCTGCTTCTTCATTTAATCCTCCTGCTTTTTCTATTATGTCTGCTATTCTTGCTCCTTCTTTTGTTTTTATAATGCCCGGATTTTTTACTTCTCCTGCTATATGTATTATTATTTGTTCTTCTTCTATAGTGTCTATTTGCTTATTTCCTTGTACTATATTTTCCTCTTCTATTTCTAGTATTTCTTCTTCATTTGTTTGTAAGTTTTTGTAAAAGTAGTATCCTATAATTCCTACTATTACTACTATTATTACTCCTCCTATTATTATTTGTTTTTTGTCTAATCCTATCATTTTAATTCCTCCTTTTTATTTTCTTAATTTTTTTAATAATCATTGAAATTTATATAAATTTCATATAAGATATTAACAATACTTTTTAAATATGGATGGTGTTTTATGAAACTAAAGAAATTTTTATCTTGTGTTATTTTGTCTTTTGTTATAACATATTTATTTTTACCTTTTACTTTAAGTTTTGGAGCTGAGAATAAACCTACTGTAAATGCTCCTGTGGCTCTTCTTATGGATTCTCGGTACTGGTAAAATTTTATATAAAAAAAATGCTAAAGAGAAGAGATTTCCTGCAAGTACTACTAAAATTATGACTGCTATTTTGGCTTTGGAACATCGCAATCTAACTGATACTGCAACTGTTAGCTATGATGCTATTTTTACAGTTCCTTCTGGTTATAGCCATGCTAATTTGCAATTGGATGAGGTTCTTACTATGGAACAATTACTTAATGTTTTGCTAATTCCTTCTGCTAATGATGCTGCTAATGTAATTGCTGAGGATATTGCGGGTTCTGTAGAGAGTTTTGCTAGTATGATGAATACAAAGGCTAGAGAGATTGGTTGTGAGAATACGAATTTTGTAAATCCTAATGGTGTTCATAATGAGAATCATTATTCTACTGCTTATGATTTAGCTTTGATTGGTAGATATGCTATGAAAAATGATATCTTCCGTAAGATTGTTTCTACTGTCAAATATACTTTGCCTTCTACTAATAAATATGATAAGGAAAATCGTATTTTTGTTAATACTAATCGTTTGGTAAATGAGAAAAGTAATCAATATTATAAATATACTACTGGTATAAAGACGGGGTTTACTGATGCTGCTGGAAATTGTATTGTTTCAAGTGCTAAAAGAGATGATATGGAGCTTATTTGTGTTATTATGGGGGCTGGTAGTGATTTAACTACTGATATTAATAAATTTGATGATTGTATTACTTTGTTTAATTATGGTTTTGGAAATTATAAGTATGATACTTTGTGTAAGGCAAATGATGTTTTTAAGGTTGTTTCCCCAATAAATGCTTCTAAAGATACAAAGAGTTTGAATGTTTTATATGAAACTGATATTGATGCTTTAGTAGATGCTAATACTATTCCTACAGATTTGTCACCAGAAGTAAATTTAGATGATAGTTTGAAGGCTCCAATTACTAAAGGTAGTGTGATTGGTAGTGTTTCTTACACCATAGATGATATTAAATATACTACAAATTTGATTGCAGGTCAAGATATTTTGGCAAATTCTACTTTTTCTATTGTTATTAAAGTTGTCCTTGTTCTTTTTGCTTTGTATATTTTTAAACGTTTTTTGAATAGGGGTAATGGTAAAAGAAAGAAATCTAAAAATAAAAAGAAAAAGAAGTCTACAAAATCTTCTCGGTTCTTCTTATTATTATAGGTTTAATTATAATTAAATGGCAAAAGAGCGAAATCCATTTGCGCACTTTTTGTAGGGACAGATATGGAATCTGCCCCTACATAATTTTTTATTTATTTCTTTCATATAGTTCTTCTATGTTGTAGTTTTGTCTTTCTTTTTCTGTAAATATGTGTACTACTATGTCTCCATAATCCATTAGTATCCACTCTGTATTATATCCTTCTATTTTATTTGGATATATGTTTTCTTTTTTTAATTCCACTTCTACATTGTCTGCTAGTGCTTTTATATGTGTGTTTGATGTTCCACTTACTATAATAAAGTAGTCTGCTAGTGTACTTTGTTCTTTTATGTCCATTGTTTTTAAGTCTATTGCTTTTTTGTCTTCTAATAGTTTTATAATTTTTTCTAATAAGTTATTTTCCATTTGGCTTTCTCCTTTTTATTTATAGTCTTTACCTATTGTAATGGTATAGTCTACTTTTGTATTATCACTTTTTTTGGTTATTGTTCCTACTCCTAATATTTGTTTTAAATCTTCTGATATTGATGTTTGTTTATTAGTTTTGTTTACTATGGTTGTTTTACTCTTAGTTGTAGTATTTCCTGTTTTTACAATATTATAACCTTTTTGTTTTAGTTGCTCAGTTACTTTTGTAAGGTTTGATGATTTACCACTTCCATTTAGTAATTCTATTTTTATGTTTTGATTATTCGCGGTTTGTGTGGCTGTTGTATCTCCTATAGTATTAGTATTTTCATCTATTATGTCCTCTTCTTGTCCAAATAATTCTTCTACTACTTCTTTTGTTTGTTTTTTGTTTACTGTATATATATATACTTTGTTACATAACTCTGGTACCCCTGGTAATACTCCTGTTTTTAAGTTTTCTGTATTGAAGCTTACTGCATATGGAATATAGTCTTTTATTGTGTTAAATGTCATGTTTGTTTGTATATTATTAAATGCAATTTCTGCTATTTTGTTTATTTTTAATATGTTTTCTGGTTTTAATGTCTGTTTCATTACCTCTGTAATAAATTCTCTTTGTGTTCTCATTCTTCCAATGTCATTATCTCCATATTCTGTAGAATATGTTGTTCCATTATTGTTATGTCTAAATCTTACAAGCCCTTCTGCTTGGTCTCCTGTTAGTGTTTGTTGTCCTGCTTTTAAGTGTATATGCAAGTTTTGTGTAGGGTCATCATAATCCATATTTATTGGAACATTGAATGTTACTCCATCTATTGCATCTACTAATTGAATTAGCGCATCTGTATCTACTATAAGATAGTTGTCTATTTCTAGTTCTGTAATGTTTTCTATGTCTTTTATCATTCCATCTATGTTTTCTCCATTTCTATATACAGAGTTTATTTTATAGCTTGCTGATGCTTTTGTTTTATCTTTTCCAACATATGTGTCTCTTGGAATTGATAGTAATGATGCTTTTTGTGTTTTTGGGTTATATGAACATACCATTATTGTGTCTGCTAGTTTATAGTCTTCTTCACATCCGCTAATTCCTACTAGTAAAAATGTGATTGGGTCTAAGTCTTTTAGTGTGTTTTCATCATGTCCCATTGCTGCTGCCATAAACCCTTGTAGCCCCCATCCATTTTTTGCTACTCTATATGTGAAAATTCCTGCAAATACTAGTAATAAAATTGCTATTATTATTATAAATGTTTTAAATACTTTCCATCCTCTACTTTTCTTTCTTGTTTCGCTTTTTACTGCTGTTTCTTGTTTATTGTTTGGTTTTGTACTTATTTTTTCTTGTTTTGGTTCTTCTGATTTTTTCATATTCCCACTCCCATACGTTTTTCGTATTTTCTAGTATATCAAATTTTAGCTAAAATATCAATAAATTTCGACTGGTTTTTATTAACTTTAAGAAAACCTTAATGTTGTAGTTTAGACTATCGTATAAAAAGGGCACAGTGGTGTCATGTCTAACTGGTATTCCCACAAACGGTGCCCCTACATTTTAACATATTTAGAAGAATAGCATTAGGATAATGTTGTGGTTATATAAAAACTTAGTAAGTATGCTACTGTTTATCCATTCTAGTATTGCCATTTGGTTTATCATTGGTAATATAAAGCTTGCAAGTGCAAGTAGTCCAAATATGATTATAGCTGCTCTTAATATGCCGTATATTATTCCTCCCATTTCATTGAATTGTTTCACAATTGGCAACTCTGATACTGCATCTAATAGTACTTTTGCAAATATTAATAGTATTCTTGTAACTATAAATGTAACTGCTAATACTATTATTTGTATTATGCTTTGAGTTAAGTCTTTTGAAACTATTTTTGCTACATTTTCCTGTGTCTCACTTACTGTGTTTGTTATTCCTTCATTTATGTAGTTTACTACTATTCCTGGTAAATCTGTGTCTTCTTTGTTTATCTTTTCGCCTTGTTCTACTTTTGTTGTAGATAGTTTTTCATATATTACGTTTTCTATTGTTTCATCCCATGTTGTGTTATTTATTATTAGGTTTGTTACTGGTTTGTATAGTATTAATGTAATAACAATTGCAATGAAAAATGATACTATTTTGAAGGCTACTTTTATTAGCCCTTGTTTATATCCTAAAAATGTACTTAATGCTATAATTCCAATTATAATTAAATCTAAAAATATCGCCATTTTTTCTCTCCTTTATAAGTTTACTATTTCTATTTTGTCTTTATATATTACTCCTGCTATTTTGTCTCCTAATACTATGTCTTTTACTTCTTTTTTAGAAGTATATTTTCTGGTTAGCCATCCATTTGTTGTAATAAAGTGAATTTCACTTCCTAGGTTTAGTGCAATGTGATTTCCATGTGTTCGTATGCTTTTGGTTGCTCCTCTTGTTATATATATGTTTTCTTTTTGTGTTACTACGTTTGTTAAAGTAACTTGTGTGTTACTATTAAGAAGTCCTGAACTTTTTTCTGTTGTGTATATTATGTAGTTGTCCAATTTGATGTTGGCAAATGTTATTTTTTCTTCTGGAAATGATATGATTTTTTCGTTTTGTTCTTTATTTATTCGCCTAATTTCATTATCATACATGCATGATAAATAGTTTTTATCTTGATATTCTATATTTTTTATTAAGCTACCTGATTGTGATTGGTAAATTTCTATTACTGAATTCATTGGGTCTGTTTGTGCTTTTTCTATTGATATTATTTTTATACTAGATTCTATTAGTGTTCCTGTTGTGTTTATTTCTGCTATGGCAAGTGTTTTGTTGTCATTTGATATGCTTGTATCTATACATGTTGTTGTGGATAAATATGTTTTAAATAGTTCTTTTCCTTGTGGGCTAAAAGCTATTATTATTGTTTTATGTAGGTTTCCTGCTGTTATTACTGATACATATCCATTTTTATTTACATTTACTTTTTGTATTTCTCCTTCTATTTCTTTTTGCCATATAATATTTCCTTCTGATATTTGGTATAGTGTTTGTCCATTTTTTTGTGCCATTACAAGGAATCGATTATCTGATGCATATATTGCATCATTTATGTTTATTTCTAGTTCATATTCTTTTTTTCCAGAGGTTGTATATAATCCTAATTTGTTTTTGTTTAATAGTGTTATGTATTTATCGAATGCATATATTCCTATTCCTTCTTGGTCACTTATGTCTATTGTTACTGCATTATTTTCTGTTATTTCTTTTCTAAAAATGTATCTGTCAAAAAATGTCCTAAATTCTTTGTTTCCAATGTAAAAGGATAATATTATGATTATTAATATTGCTATTATTACACTAATAATTATGAGTAGTTTTTTCTTTTTTTCTTTATCTATTTCTATTTGCATTGCTTTTCCTCCTACCATTTTTGTTATATCAGTTTTTGCTGTTTTTTTCAACCCTTTTTTATTATTAAAATTATTTGTATTAGTCCTAGCATTCCGCAGATTGGATATAGTATGTTTACAAGTGTTGTAAACCCTATGTTTGCAACTAAAAATGCTATAATACATATTAATATTGCAATTTTTTTGTATTGTTTTTGGTTTTTTTGATATTTTTCTAAAAATCCATATCCTGCTGATATTGCTGATGTGTAGATTGATACTAGTATTATTATTCCATATATTATTTTGTATCCTCTTCCCATCATTCCTGCTACATATACTGTTGGAAGTTCTATTTGGTTTATGTCTATATTTATTTTTAGTAATAGCCCAAATATTGATATTGCAAGTATTGCTAGTATTATTCCGCATAAACTTGATACTGTTATTATGCTTGTTTTTTGTTTTAGTTTTTTTGATAGTGGTAATAATATTGGTATTAATACTATACTGTTATAGCTTGTGTATAGTATTGCATCCCATATTGCTTGTATTATTGATTGTCCTTTTGTATGTGTTTCTAGCATACTGAAGGCTTCTTTGTTTTGGAATATTAATAGTACTATTGTTATTATTAGTATGGGTACTAGTATTTCATTTACTTTCATTAGTCTTTCTATATTTCCCATAAAAATAATGTAGCATAGTATTACTATTATTGTTGTTCCTATATATGATGGGATTTGTAGTTCTTGTGAAAAATAGGCACTAAAACCTGCTATCATTACATAGAATGAGATTAGTAAGAATGTTTGTATTATTATTTTTATTATGTCTTTTACTTTTTGGTTTATATTTAGGTTTTCTATAAATTGTTCATAGTTTTCTATTTTGTTCTTTTTTGTTATTTTGATTACTTTATATATGATTATTGACATTAGTGATGATGATACTATTATCCCTATTATTCCATATATTTGATACTTTCCAAAGAATAAATATATTTCTTTTCCGTGATGCAAACCCTGCTCCTATTATTGTTCCGTATGATTACGAGTATTACTTTTAATATTTGTTTCATGAAAGCTTCACTCCGTTTCGCATAACTTATTTACACTGTATATCTTATCTGTAATTCGCCTTTGCTCATACAGCTAAGAAATCTATGTCAATTGCACTCTTCGAGATGCAATTTCCTAGAACTAAGAAAAACTCCCTCATATATTACTATGAGGGGGGTTTTGTTTTATTACTTTTTCTTTCTTCTGTATATCCATACTATTATACCTATTATTATGATTAGTATTGGATATATTGCTATTGCTATTTTTATTATTTTGTCTTGTGCTTCTGTTACTGTATATGTTATTACTCCTGTGTCTTTTCTTATTGATATTCCGTTTTCGTTTTCGGTTAGTTCTGCTATTGTGTTTAATATGTAGTCTTTGTTGTTGTAGAATGTGATTGGATATACGTTACTACTTCCTATTGTTACTGGATAGTCTGATACGAAGAAGTTGTTTGATATTGCATATAGTGTCGCTTGTTTTTTGTTTTCACTTTCTTCATTTTGTTCTATTTCTTTTGTTAGTTTTACTCCTAATGTGAATTTTCCTTCTTCATCTGATGATATTTTGTATGGGTTTGTGTTGTTTACTTCTTTTCTAAATAGTGATGTTTCTGATGAGTTTAGTATGACTTGTGGTGTAATTTTTAGGTTTTCTAGTTCTTCATCTGTTTTTAGGCTGATTTTACTTGCATTTACAAATAGTATTCCTCCATCTGTTGCTATGTCTTTTGTTGCATTTGTTGTTGATATTTCTGGTATTATATAGTTTGGTGATTGTAATGCCATTTTGTTTTCGTTTTGTTCTAGTATTATTCCTTCTTCAAAGGTTATTCCAAATTGGTCTAATACTTTTTGCATGTTTGGATATGAGTTTTCTATAAATTTGGGATCGTTCATCCATAGTATTTTTCCACCTTTGTTTATATATGCAGTTAGTATTTCTACTTCATTTTCCATAAAGTCTTTTTCCGGACTTGCTATTACAAGTAAGCTCGCATCTTCTGGTACATTTCCTTTTACTAGTAAATCTAGTGTTTCTACTTCATTTATTTCGTTTTGCAAATATGCACTTAACAGTGTTAGTCCATTTGTTATGCTATATTCGTTATGCCCTGTTAAGAAGTAAATTTTGGGTCTTTCGGTTTTTGTTAAGTCTAATATTGCATTTGTTATTTTTTCTTCTGCTATGTCTATTTGCTGATATGTTGTATAGTCATATGTATATAGCTCATCTATTGTTAGTATTTTGCTATTTTCTTTGGTTTCTATTATTATGACTTGTGTATCATCTGTAATTCCATATTTTGATTTTAGATCTGCTCTATCCGTAATGTTTTCTATTGTTTCTGATTGGATTTTTTCGTTTGTTTTTGTATATTGTTTTACTAAGTCTATTAATGATGTGTTTTCATTAAATCCTATTAAGTATATTTTTATTTCTTCTTCTATTTCTTTTACTTGTTTTTTTGATGTTTCTGATAGTGTAAATAACTGGTTTTTTGTTATATCTATGTCGTTTATGTCTAATTTGCTAATAAATATGTTTATTCCAATGAATATTAGAAATAGCACTATTACTATGAATGTTGTTGTTAGTGTGTCTTTTATCCATTTTTGTTTTATTATTTCTATTATTTTCATATAGTTTTTTTCCTTTCTATTTTATACTTTTTCTTCTTTGTAGTACAAGTATTGTTAGTAGTACAAAAAATATTGTAAAGGTTATGTATGTTGTTATTTCTTTTATTGCTATTAGTCCTGATGGGAATTTGTTGAACATGTTTATTAGTGACAGTGGTTCAAATATTGTACTAAAGTTTGGTAAAAACCATGTTATTATGAAAAATCCGTATTGTTATTACTCCTGCTATTATTTGGTTTTCTGTTATGCTTGATGCAAACATTCCAAATGATATGTATGCCATGCTTAGCATGAAAAACCCTAATAGTGTTACTATTGCGGTTTGTATATGTGGTGCTCCAAAGAATGATAATATTCCTAAATAGAATAGCGTACATAGTTCTGTAATTAGTATTACTACTACACTTGCTATGAATTTCCCTAATACTATGTTGGTAGTGCTTATTGGTGATGTATATAATAGTTGTTCTGTTCCTACTTTTCTTTCTTCTGCAAACATTCTCATTGTTAGTATTGGTACGATAAATGTTAGTATTGTTGATGCTGAATAGAACATGTTTTCAAATTGCAAACTTCCATATTGTACTATGTCTAAATAAAAGAATACACTGCACATGGCTAAAAATAGTCCTATAAATACGTACCCAATTGGTGATAAAAAGTAGCTTTTTACTTCTTTTTTTATTATTGATAACATTAGTTTTTCTCCTCCTCTTCTTTGCTTTCTATTAGTTTCATAAATGCATCTTCTAGCGTTGCTTCTGATTTTTTTAGTTCAAATATTGTTATTTGTTCTTTTGCACATTTACTAAATATTTCTCTTCTTATGTCTGTTTTTTCGTCACATATAATTTTATATTCTTTTGTTCCATCTTCATTGTCTTCTACAAAGTCTATTTGTTTTATTCCATTTATAGTTTTTGCAAGTTCTTTTATTTTGCTATTTGGGTCTTCTACTATAAGTTTTATGATACTTCCTTGGTTTGTTTTGTTCTCTAAGTTTTGTGGTGTGTCTATTGCTACTATTTTTCCTTTATTTATTATAATTACTTTTTTACATATTTGGCTTACTTCTGATAGGATATGTGAACTTAGTATTATTGTGTGTTTTCCTTCTAGGGATTTAATTAGTTCACGTATTTCGGTTATTTGTTTTGGGTCTAGCCCTACTGTTGGTTCATCTAAAATTAGGATTTTAGGATTTGTTACTAGTGCTCCTGCAAGGCTTACTCTTTGTTTGTATCCTCTTGATATGTTTTTTATTAGTTTGTTTGATACTTCTATTAGATTTGTTTTTTCAAGTACTTCTTGTACTTTTGCTTTTTTTTCGGCTTTTTTTACTTTTTTTAAGTCTGCCATATAGCTTACAAATTCTTTTACTGTTAGGTCTTGATATAATGGCACTCCTTCTGGCATATATCCTATTTGTGCTTTTGCTTTGTTAGGATTTTTTAGTATGTCATATCCTCCTATTATTATTTCTCCTTCACTTGGCTCTATATATCCTGTTATCATATTCATTGTTGTGCTTTTTCCTGCTCCATTTGGTCCTAATAAACCTATTATTTCTCCTTCTTCTATTTGGAAGTTTATGCTATCTACTGCTATAAAGTTGCCATATTTTTTAGTTACATTTTTTACGCTAATCAATCCTAATTCCTCCTTGTTTTTTGATTCTTTTTGATACTATCACTTATTTTTTTCTATTTCAATATTTTTACAATAGTTCACAAAAAATTTACATTTCTTACGGATGTCTAATTTTGCGGTTTTTTGTAAATAACCGAAACTAAGATTTTGTACGCAGTGGAAACTGCTTACAAAATCTTAGTTTCGCCATAATTTCCTAGAATATAACAAAAATAAGACACAACTTTTTCGTTGTGCCTTGTTATTATATTATTTTTCCCATAATAATGTTGGTGCATTTACATCTGCGTCACTCCAATACGCGCTTGCATCATCGCTTAATCCATTTACTACATTGTACACTGTTGGCATATATTCTTCTGTTTCATTATATACATTTTCTATATATGGTGTATTGGTATCATATGCATATCCTATAAGTTTTCCTGTATATTTATTACTTGATGTTCCATATTTTGTAGCAGTATAATTGCCATTTTTTACTTCTGCTGAATTGAGTCTAACACAATTTTTCACATAACAATTATTATTACTTATATTACGACACATTCCTACTAAGCCTCCAACATTAGTAGCATCCACTGTTGATATAACATTTGCTGAATTATAGCAATTATTAACAATAGATTTAATTTCACTATTACTTGCTAGATCTTCTGGAAGTCTAAGAACTCCTACTATACCACCTATATTCATAACATTTGTTCCGTTATTATTATTTATATTTCCTAAATTATAGCAGTATTCTATTAATATATTACCTGCACAACGGCCTGTAATACCCCCAATTCTACCTTTCTCAGTTCCTATAATTATTCCTTTATTATAACAACTAGATATTTTAGCATCTATTGAATTATTATCAGATGTATCAATACATCCTGTAATTCCTCCTGTAGAGTTTTTTCCTGTTACAGTTCCTTCATTATAGCTGTTTTTTAGATAGTATTCTCCATTTTGGCCTATCCAAGTATAGCCTACAATTCCTCCTGTAGTATCGCTTGAAGTAATATCTGCTTTGTTGTAACATCTTTCTAAATTAGAATTTTCCATATATCCAATTATTCCTCCTGTGCTGTCCCCTGTAGAAGTTATTGCTCCATTATTTCCACAGTTTTGTACTGTAGATTCTACCATAAATCCACTTATTCCTCCTATATGACTTCCTCCTGTTATACTAGAATTACTTCCTATTATTATTCCTTTTATTGTTCCTTTTTCTACATATCCAAATAGTCCTTGGTAGTCGTTTGTTGTGTTGATATATAGATAATCTATTGTATAGTTATTTCCTTCAAATGTTCCTTTAAATGGTTTTGTATCTGTTTCACTTGTATAACTTCCTATTGGTTCCCAATTTCCTTTTTCTTCTCCACATATACCTGATAAGTTTAAGTCATTTACTAATTTTACTGTTCTTCCTTCATATGTTGCTCCTTTGTTTACTCTTTCTCTAAATGCTACTAATTGTTCTGCTGTTTGTATATCCATATCTTCTGATATTTCTGTTACTTGTACTTTTCCTATTTTGTATTCGTTTTTTGTGTTTTTTACATTTATTATATAGTTTCCATTATTACTTACTTCTTTTTCTACTATATATTTTCCATCTACTTTTACTGGTACTTCTATTTCTTCTCCATTTAGTTGTATACTTGCTATATCTTCGTCACTTGTTATTTCTATTTTTATTGTTGCTTTTGTATAGTCTAGAGCATTTGTTACTGCTGTTTGTATATTTATTGTTGTACTTTCTTCTATTTGTCCTTTTCCTAGTCCTATTACTATTTTAGGTACACTTCTATCTATTTCAAATTGCCACCCATCTACTGTTACTTTGTCTCCTATTACTATCATTTGCTTTTGGGTTAAATAACTGTCTATATATGTGGTTTCATTGTATGTGCTATCTATTACTTTTTGTGCTTGTAAATCTACTAATGCTAGTTCTAGTTTTTCTCTTGCAGATGCTTCATCATAGTTTTTTCCTGCTTGCTGTGCTTTCGCTATTATTCCATTTTCTCCTATTGTTAGGTTTAGTACTACTCCTGCTAAGATTAATAGTATTATTATTGTTATTACTAGGGCTATTAGAGTGATACCGTGGGTGTTTTTGTTTTTAACATTACCTCCTAAGAACGGGCGACTAATAATCGTCCCTACACGTATAAGATAAGTCTTTGTAGAATTTTTATTTTCCATATCTTTCTCCTTTTCGTTCGTATCTTTTCTTCTTTTAGTATTTCTCTTTTATTAATATGTATACATTTTATATTTACTCATCTTACTTTGTCAATCTTTTTTATGTTACATTTTCGTTACATGTTTTTTTACTATTGTATTCTTTTTCATATTTTTCTTTTTCTAACATATTATTTAACAAAACTTTTATGGAGTGTGTGCTATGAACTTTTTATATCCTTTTTTTATTGCTTTTTTTCTTATCTTTTTGTCTGAACTTTGTGATAAAACACAACTTTTAGCTATATCTTTTTCTTCTAAATTGAAAAGTTATATTATTTTATTAGGTGTTGCTCTTGGAACTTTTCTTAGTCATGGTGTTGCTATTTTGTTTGGTAGTGCTATTGGTAGTTTGCAAAATCCTTTTTTTCATAATATTCTTATGTTTTTTACTTATATTTCTTTTTTATTTTTTGGTGTTATGACTTTTATTAAAAAAGATGATAATGAAGATAACTCACATGTTTCTAAAGGTGGGGGGTTGCGTAGCATTTCTAAACTGCCTATTGGTTATATTTTAGTGATTGCTTTTTGTATTGCTACTGGCGAAATTGGTGATAAAACTTTTTTAGCTGCTTTGGGATTAGGCATTAGTTACCCTGAAAGTAAGTTTTTTTTAGTTTTAGGTGCTATTTTGGGTATGGTTTTAAGTGATTATCTTGCTATTTTACTTGGTAAGTTTTTGAGTAGCAAAGTTTCTCCTCGATTAATGAATATTTTATCTGGTGTTATTTTTCTTTTGTTTGGTATTGTAGGAATGGTAAGGTTTTTTATAGATATATTATAAGAAAAGTGGCTTCGCCATATGCCACGCACTTCGTGCGGACAATCTAATGAAACTTAACCTTGTTGTATAGGGAAAATCGACTTTTTTGTTGCTTACGCTTGCCAAACCGCAAGCTATCAACAAAAAAGTCGATTTTCCCTATACAATAAAGAAGATGTATTAATATAAAATTAAAAACGAGTTCGACCTGTAAGCCAAAGGCGTCACATTTCTGTATCGCAGGTATAGTGTGTCACGTTATTTGTTAAAACCAAATATACTAAAACGCCTTGGAGAACGGAATTTTTAATTTTATATTAATACATCTTGGTGAGTTGTAAAAGTAACTTCCAAAAGAAAAAGTAAAATCCAAATGTAAGAGA
>CANOGC010000029.1 GCA_947565445.1 uncultured Clostridium sp.
TAAAAGAAATAATAAAAGAAACTAGCAAAATATTAGTTTATAGATTAAATGGTGGAGAAAAAGCATCTGTAACAATTGATGATGACAAAAAGATAACAGCTAAATATGCAGGAACAAAAGGAAATGAAATAACAGTAATAATAGCAAATAATGTAGATGATACAACAAAATATGATGTTATAACTTATTTAGAAGGCACAAAAGTAGATAGTCAAACAATAGCAAAATATGAAGAATTTGAAGAAAATAATTATATAACAATAACAGGAACAGGAGATATTACAAAGGCTGATACTTTAAAATTAGAAGGAGGAACAACAGAGAAAGTAACAGAGGCTAGTGCATATCCTAAGTTTTTAGAGGCACTAGAACTAGAAGATTATAATTATATTGCATATTGTGGTACAGATGATGCCACTAAGGCACTAATTGTAACATTTGTAAAAAGAATGAACGACAAAGAAGGAATAAGAGTAAAAGCAGTAATGGGAGAATACGCAGCAGATTATGAAAAAATAACTACTATAAAAAATGGTGTTATATTAGAAAATGGAACAGTTTTAACAAATGCACAATGTGCAGCATATTTTGCAGCATTAAGTTCTGTTTCTGATATTAATCAAAGTAATACATATACGCAATATAAAGGTGCTATTGATGCTAACCCTAGATTAAATAATACATACACAGAAAAAGCATTAAAAAAAGGACAAATTGTATTTACAAGAAGAAATGATGAAACAGTAGTAATTGAGCAAGATATAAATTCCTTAGTTACATTTACTGTAGAAAAAAATTCTGATTTTTCAAAAAACAGAGTAGTTAGAGCATTAGACGGTTTGGCTAGTGATATAAAACATATCTTCGAGCAAAACTATATAGGTAAAATAAGTAATAATGTAGATGGTAGAAATATTTTAAGAGCAGCTATTATTAATAATATCAAAGAAAAACAAAGCAAAGGTGCTTTTCAAAACTTTACAGAAGATGATGTTACAGTACAAGAAGGAAACAATATTGATAGTGTATTAATTAATGTTGCTGTACAACCAGTCGACAGTATTGAAAAAATATATATGAATGTGGAGGTGCAATAATTTATGGCAGGTGTTATGAAAGTAGATGATACTTTAAATAGTAATGAAGGAAAGGGATTTGTTACTATTAATGGAAAAACAAGAGAATTATTTGAACTTACAAAAATAGAGGCATATATTGAATTAATTGTATCTGAAAGAAAAATGTTAGGACATAGAATGGTGGCCCATAAAGTAGCAGGAGCAAAAGGTTCTGGAAGTATTACAATGTATTTTAATAATTCTGATTTATTGAAAGAAGTAATAAATTACATAAAAACAGGTAAGTCGCCAGAAATTTCTATTCAAACATATAACGAGGATCCAACGTCAAGTGTTGGAAGACAAGAAATCGTATTAAAACACGTTATTATTGCAAAATTATTAGCAGGAAAAATTGATGTTGAAAGTGAAGATGGTTTGACACAAGAGGCAGATTTTACGTTTGATGATATTGACGGATTAGAATATTTTAAAGAACCACAAAATTAATAATGGAGGTATATATACATGGAAAATAACGAAAACGAAGAGTTAGATTTACAAGCATTTTTAAAAGGAAATGCAAAGTCTA
This sequence comes from uncultured Clostridium sp., assembly GCA_947565445.1. GTDB lineage: Bacteria > Bacillota > Clostridia > TANB77 > CAG-508 > RGIG8482. The sequence goes on from CANOGC010000029.1 coordinate 1,651, forward strand.
TTGATGATATAAAAATGGTTGTTAGTAAAAGATTTACTGATGATGAAGGAAATCCTATACTATGGATTTTAAGACAATTAACAGGAAAAGAAAGTAATACTTTAAGAAAAAGATTTACTAAAAAAATAAAAAATAAGTTAGGAAGAGTGGAAGAACAATTTGATAGTGAAGGTTATCAAGAGGCATTTATTATAAATTCTATTAAATTTCCAGATCTAACTAATTCAAAATTACAACAAAGTTATGGAGTTATGGGCGAATATAATTTGTTACAAACTATGTTATCAGCAGACGAATTGGCAAATTTGCAAATTAAAATTAGTGGATTTGCAGAAGAAGAAATAATTGAAGAATCAATGGACAATTTAGTTGAAAAAGCAAAAAACTAATCAATGGCAAATGTGGAGAGGCAAATCATGCACATTATGCACTACAAGAGTTACACATTTTGCCACATCAATTATTTAGTCTGAATAGGAGAGAAAGAGCTTTTGTATATGCTTCTAACGAATTATGGTGTAAAGCTAAGAAAAAAGAAGTTGATAAAATGAAAAGGTAGGAGGCAAAATATATGGCGAAAAAAATTGAAACTATTTTCTCTATTCAAGATAAATATACTAAAACAATGAATAAAATTATTAGTTCTAGTGTATCAGCAGAAAAGAAAATCAATAAAGCTAGTTATGCTACAGATAAATTTAATGAAAAAATGAAAAAATTAAAAGAGCCACCTTCTAATAAACTTAGTCAATATTTTGATAATGTAAAAAATAAAGCAGACAAAGCCACCTCGTCAGTAGGTGGCTTAATTAAAACTTTGTTGTCATTGGCCACAGCAAAAATAGCAATAGATGTAACAGATACAACAACACTTACAAATGCAAGATTAGGTATGATAAATGACGGAAAACAAACAGATAAGCAATTACAAAATAAAATCATGGAATCAGCAAATAGAAGTAGAAGTTCGTATGCCTCAACAGCATCAAATGTATCTAAGTTAGGACTATTGGCACCAGATGCGTTTAATAATAATGATGAAATTATAAAATTTTCTGAATTATTAAATAAATCGTTTAAAGTAGGTGGGGCAAGTACACAAGAGCAAGAGGCAGGAACATACCAATTAACGCAGGCTATGGCAGCAGGAAAACTACAAGGAGATGAATTCCGTTCTGTTATGGAAAATGCACCACTTGTAGCAGATGCTATCGCAAAATATACAGGTAAAACTAAACGGCGAATTAAAAGAAATGTCATCACAAGGAACAATTACAGCAGATGTAATAAAAAATGCAATGTTTAAAGCAGCAGATGAAATAGAAGGGCGATACAAGAAAATGCCTAAGACATTTGGCGATTATTTTACCTTATTAAAAAATAAAGCACTTCAAGCATTTAATCCAATTATAGAAAAAGTTAATGCAATGATTAATAGTCCACAATTTGAAGAATTTTTTGAAAATCTATGTGTTGGTATTCAATTAGCAGCAGAGGCAGTAAATTTATTAATTGATGGCTTTACATGGCTGTGTGAAGTAATGGAACCATTTGCACCAATAATATGGGGAATAATTGGAGCATTAATTGCTTATAAAGTATATACCCTATTAGCAGCAGCAGGACAGGCAATATTAAATTTTGCAATGTCATTAAATCCAGCAGGATTAATAATAGCAGCAATAGTGGCTTTAATTGTAATATTAATGTATTTTTATTTTACAAACGATAAAGTTGCTTATGGAATAATTTATTTATGGGATATGCTTGTTATAGGTGCTATGACACTATGGTTAGGCTTAAAAACAGTATTTTATGGATTAATATTAATAGGGCAATTTTTCTTATTAGGTATGGTAGGTGTTGCTTATGGTGTTTTATGGGCATGGTATATGTTTCAAAATGGATTAGAGGCTGTTGGTGTTGGAATACTTTATATTTTCCAAGGATTATATAATGGTGTTTTAATGATAGTCAATGGTATTATAGACATTTTAAATAAAATACCAGGAGTGAAAATAGATAAAGCAGAATATGCAACATTTGCAGATGACGCACTTGCAGGAATGATGGATAATGTAACAAAAAGAAATGAAGATTTACAGGGTATGTTAGATGATATGACAGAAATAAATAATTCAATTAATGAAAATAAAGCAAAATTCGCAGCAGATTTAAGTAAGTCAGCAACAGATATACAAAACAAAGTTACCGAAACAGAGGCAACAAGACAAAGTAGGGTAGACAACAGAAATAACTGGTTAGGAGATATACAAAATAAAATAAATGGAGCATTAGATACAGGAAATAATGCGGCAGCTAAATTAACCAATGGTGGTAAGGATGCTATCCCAGTAAAAGCAGATGGAGGAAAACTAGATACAGCAGGCGAAGTAAATATATCTGATGAAGATTTAAAATATATGAAAGATTTTGCAGAGCAAGAATGGGTAAATAAATTTACTACAGCAACACTAGCACCAAATGTAAATATTACTTTTGGAGATGTACATGAAACAGCAGATGCAGAAAAGCTAAAAGGAAGAATTGAAGAAATACTAAAAGAGGAAATCTCCGAAGTTGCAGAGGGGGCGTATGATTAATGAATTATGGATTTTTCTTTGATTATAATAATGACACAATAAGATTACCAGTAAATCCAGAAAAGTTTAGTATAGGTATTGAGCAAGAAGGAACTAAAAAAACAGTAGTAGGTTTAGGAGCAATAAACATTATTGGAAATGTAAAACTAAAAACTATTGATTTTGATGCAGAATTTCCATGCCAACCATTATCATACATAACCACAAAAAATCAATTCAAAGGTCCATATTTTTATTTAGATAAATTTAATAAATATATGGAAGATAAAAGCCCTATAAGGTTTGTATTGACAAGAGATTATCAAGAGGCAAAAGAATTAAAAAATGTATCAATGCTAGTTACTATTGATTCAATGGATATTGATGAAGAGGCACTTGAAGAGGGGGATTTAAAAATAAAGTTTAGTCTTTTAGAATATAGACCTTATACTTCTAAAACTGTAAATATTGTTATTCAAAAGAAAATACACGTTATAAAAGAAAGTACACCACCTAGACAACAAACAACACCACCAGTAGCACAAACAAGAACATATACAGTAAAAAAAGGCGATTGTTTATGGAACATAGCAAAGAAGTATTATCGGAAATGGTAACGAATACATGAAGATATATAATGCAAATAAGGATAAAATAAAAAAAACATCTTTAATATATCCTAATCAAGTTTTTGTTATTCCATAGGAGGTAGATACATGAAAGATTTTGAAATATTAGTACAAGACGTTGTTACAAACAAGACATTTGATATAAGAGATATTGTGATAAAGCCTCAGATACAACAAAAATTAAATGACGGATGCAGTAAATTGACCTTTGATATGGCCATAGATAAAATTGCAAAATTTAGTAATGGATCTATTATAAGATTTAAATATAATAATGTTGGTATGTTTTTAGGTTATATATTTAAAAAACAGCAAAAAGATAAAGAAACGATAAGCATTACAGCTTATGATCAATTAAGATATTTAAAAGCTAAAGATAGTATGACATTGACAGGATTAAATATAGCAGGAATAATTACAAAAATAGCAAATCTATATGGATTACAGGTAGGTCATTTAGAAGTATCAGATATTTTACCAGATAGAGTAGAGGACAACAAAACTTTTTTAGATATGATATATACAGCTATTTCTGAAAATTTAAAAATTAGTGGAGATAGATATTGCTTTTATGATAACTTCGGTAAGTTAGAATTAGAGGATATTTACAATATGAGAACTAATATTTTAATAGGAGATACAAGTAATTGTACAGGATATGATTTTACACAAAGTATAGATGATGATACATATAATCAAATAAAACTTGTAAATGACAATAAAGATACTAAAAAGAGGGAAGTTTATGTGTCGAAAGATACTTCTACAATAGCGAAGTGGGGGCTACTACAATATTATGAAAAAGTTAGTAACAACATGAATTATTCACAAATTGTAGATAAAGCTAATACTTTATTGAAAACAAAAAATAGAGAACAATTAAAATTAAAATTAGATAGTATAGGAATTGAAACAATAAAAGCAGGAAGTGGTGTATTTGTTAAACTACAAGATATAAATGATGTCAATATTAATAATTTCTTTGTTGTAGAAAAGGCAACGCATACATTTGATAAAGCATATACCATGAGTTTAGATTTATTAATGCCATCAGCGGAGGTGTTGAAATAATGATAAAAGAGATTAAAACAATAATAAACAATTATTTGAATAATGCAGATTTAACAACAATACAATACGCAACAGTAGTAAAAGCTAATCCTATACAAATACAAGTAGAAAAATTAATTATACCTAGTTCAAAAATAGTTGTCCCAAGTGTTTTTAAAAAAGTAGATATATCCTTGAAAGTAGGGGATAAAGTGCTTATTTTAAGACAACATGGAGGACAGCTATTTTTTGTACTAGATAAGGTATAGAAATGGAGGGTTTAAATGCAAATAACTCCACAAACTTATGACTTTAATGCAGAATTTCAAACAGAAGAATTTGCAAATAAAACATATAAAATTAATTTTCAAGAAAAACGTATTATAGGTGAAGTTGATAATTTAGATGCAGTAAGTCAAGCAGTTTATAAAATATTGCATACAGAAAGATTTAATAGTTTAATCTATTCGTGGGATTACGGAGTGGAATTTGAAAATTTAATAGGTAAAGATTATGATTTTATATTAGGAGATTTGCAAAGAAGAATTGAAGAGGCATTATTGCAAGATGATAGAATCGAAAGAATAGAAAATGTAACAGTAAATAAAAAACAAAATGATAGTATAGATGTTTCTTTTATAGTAGTTAGTAAATATGGAAATGTAACAATGGGGGTGAATATAAATGTATAGTGAAGAAAATACTTTTGATAAGATTATGAACAGGGCATTAGAGAGGGTTGGTGATGATGTAGACAAAAGGGAAGGCTCCGTTATCTATGATGCTTTATCTCCAATGGCAGCAGAACTAGCACAAGCCTACATTGTTATAGATGGAATAATTGACTTAGTATTTCCAGATACTTCTGTCGGAGAATATCTTGATAGATTAGTTGAACAAATAGGATTAGAAAGAGGAAGAGCAACAAAAGCAATTAGAAAAGGTGTATTTTATGATGAAGAGCAAAACAAAATGAATGTAGATATAGGGGCTGTTTTTGGAATTGACGAATTATATTATACAGTAATAGAGCAACTTTCTACAGGCGAATACAAACTAGAATGTAATACACCAGGAAAAATTGGAAATAACCCTTTAGGAGTGTTGCTACCAATAGAATATAATATAAAGAATTTAGGAATAGCAAAGATTACTGATATTCTTATTCCAGGAGAAGATGAAGAAAGCGATGATGATTTAAAGTTAAAATATTATGAACAAATAAATGAAAAAGCCTTTGGAGGAAACATTGCAGACTATAAGAAAAAGACAAAAGAACTAGAAGGAGTTGGAGCAGTAAAAGTAATAGCATGTTGGAATGGTGGAGGAACTGTAAAATTAATTATTCTTGATAGTGATTATAACAAGGCATCCTCTGTATTAATAGATAAAGTGCAACAAGAGATATGTCCTAACAAAGAGCCAGCTGGTTTAGGTTTAGCACCAATAGGACATAAGGTTACTGTTACTACCTCAGAGGAATTTTCAATAAATATTAGTTCACAAATACAATATACTGAGGGAGAAAGTGAAATAACTGTAAAACCTAAAATAATAGAGGAATTAAAAAGGTATTTTGTAGAATTAAGGAAAAAATGGGAAACAACAGAAACAGTAATAGTAAGAACATCACAAGTGGAAAATATTATATTAAATACAGAAGGAGTTTTAGATATATCACAAACACTAATAAATGAAAATACGTCTAACATAGAAATAGAAGGCGAAAAGATACCAGTTATAGGGGAGGTTAGTATTTTATGAAACTAATAGAATATTTGCCTAACTTTATGCAAGACATAAAAGAATTTAAAGAACTTTTTTCTGCAGAAGATATAGAAATAGAACAATTAAAAATTGCAATAGAAAAAATTTTTAGTGAAATTATAGTAAAAACAGCGGAAGGCTACGGTTTAGATAGATACGAAAAAATATATCAAATAAATGCAGAATCAGACTTATTAGAGGCAAGACGATTAAAGATATTATTAAAAATAAATGATAAAGTGCCATATTCTTATAAATGGTTAGTAAATACATTAGATACAATACTAGGAGAAAATAATTATAAAATAAACATAGACTATGCTAATTATAAAATAGTAATTAGTATAGTCTATTTATTTGGAGATATAGCAAATATACTAAAAAGAGATTTAAGAGAACAGCTACCAGCGAATTTAGTAATACAAATAAATTTATCTAGTAATTGTAATATAAATATAGCAAGCATTGTACATCAAAAGGAACATATAAGATTGGAGGTGCAAAGATAATGGGATTTGAAAAAGTATATGTAACAAAGCAAGGATTACAATTAGAAGCAAAAGCGAGGACAGGGAAAATATTAACAATATTAAGAGTAGAAGTTGGAGATGGAATGCTGACTAGTGATAATATAACAGAACAGACAACACTTATTAATAAAAAGCTAAATTGTAACATAAATAGTATGCAAGATATTAATGGACAAACAATTATCAACTTTATTTTACAGCAAAGTAGTATAGAAGAAGGATTTTATTTTAGGGAATTTGGTGTAATAGCTGAAGAGCCAGACACAAAAGAAGAAGTACTATATATGTATGCAAATGCAGGAAGCAAAGCAGAATATATTAATGATAAAACTGTAAGTAATATTAGCGACAAAATAATTGATATTATAATTAAAGAAGATAACACAGACAATATAACAATAAGTATTAACAACACAGGGGTATATGTTGATAGAGAAGAATATCAAACTAAAATCCAACAACTAAACGAAGCCATAACCACCAACACACCCATCTACTACACACTAACACTGGCAAGTACCAACTGGACCTTAAACGAAACAACACAGAAGTACGAATACACAGTAACAGACAATGCAGTAACGGAAGATCACTGCGTAAACTGCTATCTAGACATAGACAACCAAGCGAAACTATCGAATGCCGAAACAGACAGTTATAACGGTGGATTTAAGGTAATAACAAGTGAATTACCAACGGAGGATGTTGTAACTAACGTAGTAATGCAAAAAATGGCTAAACGAGGTGATGTAAATGAAGGGAAAAGTTAATACACGGCGGTGGAGGAGGCATAGACATAGAAGGTGTTATAGAGCAATATAAAGTAGCAAGTCGGTGGACAAGTTAATGCAGGGGATTTTGTGAAGTATCTTAATGAATATACATCAGGAGAGGATACGCAAGTAACTACAGGTAGCACCGCTATAAATTCAATATCAGCATTTGTACTAAACGAAAATAAAGTATTTATTGCTATTCATTATTTAAATAGTATAAAAGGAATAGTATGCACAGTAGAAGGTGCAAGCATAACAACAGGAATTGAAACAGTGTTAGCAAATATTGCAAGTGGAAATATTGCTGTATTATCAGAAAATAGAATATTTTTAAGTTTTCTTTCGGGTTATTATTTGTATGGAAGCGTATTTGAAATTGAAGAGAATGCAATAACACTAATAGCACATAAACAGTTAAGTAGTTTAGTACACTCAAGTTCACCTGCACCATTAATAGTATCACTATCAAGTAGCAAAGTATTTATAATGCATAATTCTAATAATCAAAGAACTGGTGTAGTCTATGGAATAGTTTGTGTTATTTCTGAAAATGAAATAACGGCAGGAAAAGATACAGTTTTAACAAATGGATATGGTAGTCGTTTAATAAAATTATTAAATGAAAAAGTATTTATTTCTTTTGTATATAGTAATGGTATAGCAAGAGGAATTGCGTGTAGCGTACTGAATACAACTATAACAGCAGGTACATATGCACAAATGCTTACTTCAGAAAGTTTATCGTATAAGGTATCAATAAACTATTTAGGAAATGACAAAATATTTATAGGACATTCGAACTCTTCTGAAAGTTATCCGATATATGGTAGAATTTGTACTATATCAGGAACAAGTATAAGTTTAGGTACAGATACAAAATTAAATTCGAATAGTAATGTAGGAAAAACAATGTTAGTAACAGTACTATCTGAAAATAAAATTTTTATTACATGTACTGCAGGTAGTAGTAATTCTAAACAATTATATGGTATGCTTTGCGAAGTAACAGGTACTACAATTACTGTTAAGGTAATAGATAGGCAATTAAGTAATATAGCATTTATGAGTGATTCTGGTAATTATTATGCAGTAAATTTAACTGTAATATCAGATAATAGAATATGTATACTTTTTAAATATCAATATAGTGTATATGGTCAAAGTTCTTATCCGATTAATTTAGATATGATAATTTGTGAAATAGATGAAGATTTAATAAATATAGTTGAGAGAGTAAATTTAAGTAATGAAGCTAGTTCATTTAATGGAGTAGCTGGTATTTGTACACCAAACGGTAATATATTTATTAGATATATATATTTAACTTATACTTCATATATGAAAATGATAAAAAAAGTTAATTTAGTATTGCCAATTACCTCCCCAACCGACGACATCTATGGTGTAGCCAAAGACAATGGCGAAGAAGACGCCATGGTAGACGTATACAGACCACTCGAGGGGGTGGCAGTATGATAGGAATGGTAGATTTATCGGGCAAGAAAGGTAGCAAGATACATGGTATTGTAGAAGAATATATGGCAAAAGGAAATATAAGTGCAGGTGGGTTTGTGAAGTATATAGGAGAGCTAATAAAGGATAAGGAACTAATTTCAACAAATGATAATGAGTCAATAGCAGAAATAATTGCGGTAGCACAACTAGACGAAAACACCGTTTTCATTGTGCATAATCGTGGTAGTAATACAGTTAAGTATTATTCATATGGTGTAGTCTGCAAAATAGAAAAAAATGAGATAACAGTAGGAACAGATACACAATTGATTTCTCATTATAATAAAGGAATGTCGATAGTAGCATTAAATCAAAATACTGTGTTTATAGCATATAGTCCAGCAGAATCCTCTTATTTAAGAGCTTGTATATGTACTATAGATGGAACTAATATAATGGTGGGGGATATGTCATATTTAGCAACAGATACCGGCTATGACGGAACAGTAATATCACTAACAAAATTAAATAAAAACAAAGTATTTGTAGCTTATAGTCATTCTAATACAAATTTGTACTTGTATGGAGTAGTATGTACTATAGATGGAACAGTTATAACAAGTGGATTACCTGTACAGTTAAGCTCTATCAAAAATTCTGGTAAAATAATATCAATGGCAGCATTACAGGATAAAGTAGTTATTGTACATAGCTATGAGTCTATTAGTAAGTTGTATAGCGTGATATGCAAAATTAACGGAACAACTATAACAAAACGGAATCGATACACAATTAGGTATAGGTAATACTGGTACATTAGTAACGACATTAAATGATGACAAATTAATTATTGCGTATGGTTATAGTGTGTCGGATATAAAAATCTTATTATGTACAATAAGTGAAACTAGCATAACAATAGTAATAGATAAACAAATAGAGTGTGGTTATGGGTTATATCCTGGAAACGTATTATCATTAAAAATATTGACAAATAATAAAATATTTATAGCACATTGCCATGATGGTGACGTAAATGGAAAATATTATTTGTATGGTATGATTGGTAGAATAACAGAAACAGATATAATAATAGAAAAACATATGGAATTAAGTTCAATAGAAAATTTTGGACGTGCAATATCAGCTATAGTAATATCTAAAACTAATATATTCATTGCACATAGCCAAGGTTTTTATAATTTAAAGGGGATGTTAGTAGACTTAAATAAATATGTCCAAACAGCTACCCAAAGCGACAAAATATTCGGCATAGCAACAACAAAAGCCATAGACGGACAACTTGTAAAAGTTGTTACACCAAATTATATAGAGGAGGAAAATTAAAATGAAATATATTATAACAGATAACAGAGATGTAGTAATACATATTAGCGATACAATAGGGTATCAAGAGAACGGAAATGTGCTAGTAGATAATGATACACTAGCAATAGCAAAACCGCTTGTAAAAGAGGTTTACGAAGTAGAAAACGTAGATGAGGGCATATGTGAAAGCAAATATTGTTACACAGAAACAGATGGCTTCTATGTAAATCCAAACTATGTAGAGCCAAAAGAACCAATTGAAACTAGAGTAGACTTAATAGAGGAAAGAGTTACTCTAGCAGAAGACATGATAAACATGTCACTAGGATTTTAAGGGAGGAATAGAATTATGGATCAAAAACTTATTAATTATTTAAAAATGCAAATAAAGCTAAATAAGCTAACAAAAGAGCAAGTAATAGAAAAATATCCAGACATGGCTCAATATATAGTAGAAAGCGAGGGCTAGGCGTATGGAAAACGTAACAATAGGACAAATTGTAGGTTGGATAAGTTCGCTAACAGTGTTAGCGGGCTTTTTCTTTGGCATATATAAATTTGTAAAAAAAGTAGTACTAGATAAAATTGAAGCTAATAAGCAAGAAATTGAATTACTAAAGAAAGATATGCGACATGTAAAAAGAGATGTAGAGGATAGCAAAGAAGAAAGGTTAATACTACTAAAAGGGCAACTTGCATGTCTAAAAGGATTAAAAGAACAGGGATGTAATGGACCTGTTACACAAGGAATTAATGACCTAGAAAATTATATTATTAAAAAATCACATTATTAGAAGGAGGATTTTAAAATGGACAAAAAGAAAATTATAGGATTAGTAATAGCAGTATTAACTGCTATTATTTTGTTATTGCAATGTTATATGAATTATAAAAATACTGGAGAAGTAGACACAAACAAAATCGGAGATGCAATAGATATTATTGTAGATGAGCTAAACGAAATAAACAAATCTACAACAGAAATCCCAAATTTAAAAGAAGAGGATGAAGAGGTACTAGAGGTACAAGAGAAAATAGAAATAGAGGGATTACAATTTCAAGGAGACATTGCTTACGAAGGGGATTATTTAAGTGAGAATATACAATTAGGTGGATATGCAGGATTAACTTATTATAGTCAAGTAGATGGTAGATGGAAGAATCATGCTTATACAAGCATAGGAGATAAAAGCCAAATAATAGGCACTAGTGGATGTGGCCCAACTTCTGCTGCAATGGTAGTTAGTTCTATAAAAGGAACAATAACACCAGATATTATGGCAGATTTATTTGTACAAAACAAGTATCGTTCTGCTAACAATGGAACATATTTAGCAGCATTTAGGTGGGTAGCAGATTTTTTTAACATAGAATATAACCATACAACAAACTTAGACACTGCAGTGCAATATTTAAAAAATAATAACTATATAATAGCAAGTTGTGGAAGTGGATTATTTACATATGGAGGACACCTAATTGTTATTGTAAAAGTAGAAGGAAATATGCTACAGATATATGATCCTTATCTGTATAGTGGAAAATTTGATACAAGTACCAGGAAAGGAAAAGTAACAGTAAGTGGAAATACAGTGTATTGCAGTATAGATAATTTTAGAAAGTATGCAAATGCAACTAATTTCTACTGTTACAAAAATGATAGAGCAGATATAAAAGAAAACAACACTAATGTAGTTGTAAAGCAAGAAGAGGCGTCTACAAGCAATGTTAATATTACAAACTATAAAGTAAAAATTACAGCTAAATCTGGATTAAATATAAGAAGAGGAGCTAGTACAAGCTATGCTAAAGTGGGTGGATATTCTAAAAATACAACAGTAACAATACTAGCAGAAAGTAACGGTTGGGGAAAGACAGACAGAGGATGGATTAATTTAGCATATACTACTAAAATAAAAACAAATATAAGTGTATCAAACAAGGCATATACATTAAAAAGTAATACAAAGTTATATACAAGTTCTAGTTTAAGTGTAGGATACAGCTATATTAAAGGCACAAAGGTAACTTTAATAGATAATGTATTAAATTCTGTAGCAAAAGTAAAAATTAATAAAACAGGATTAATTAGATATGTAGATATTAAATATTTGAAATAACACAATAGGCAGGATATTAAAAGTATTCTGCCTTAATTTTAATTTCATATTTGACAAATCGTAAATAAAGTAGTATATTATGTATATGGGGGTATAACACTAGGAATTTGATTTTTAAGAGTTTTTAGTAATATACATATTAAAATAGCTAGCAAATGAGAGTGCTAGTCTATTTTTTTAATCTTTTTTAACTACAATTAGTTCTCCAATTTCGCATTCTAATAAATTACACATTTTTTCCAATGTTTCGAAGTGAATAGCCTTTGTTTGGTTATTCATCAAATGAGATAGTGATTGATAGCCTCCTTCCATATTTTTAATAAACCAATACTTAGATCTTTTCTTTTCCTTTAGAATCTCATTTATCCTAAAATAAATCATATTTTTTTCACCTCCTTCCTCTTAACTTATTTTAAAATAAACTATTACAAAATTTAACTTTAAAGGTTATTACCTACAAACATATATACATACAAACCAATTAACTAATTTACAGTATAGTTATTTTTTGATATAATGTAATAAAAGTTAAGAAAAGAGGAATTTGTTATGGACAAAAGTGAGCATTTAGAAACTATAAAAAAAGTTAAAGAATTTATAGATAGAAAAGACTATGTAGGATTAAAAAACTATATAGAAACAAGAGAAAATGAAGTATTACAAGATAACAATGATATTGTTAGTACATATATGGATCAACTTGCAAAAGATCTAAAATAGTATCTAACATCTGATGAAGTTAACAAAATTTACATAATATGGTAAAATATAATCAGAGATATCTCTAAGAAGGAGGGATATTATGAAAATATATTTGCCAGAATTAAATATTAAAGATAAAATATTAAAGATAATCTTTGCTAAATATACAAAAAAAGTGTATGAGCGAGGTTTTAAAGATAGTTATAATTGGTATCATGGAAAAAGTGGGGAAAAATAGAAAAAGTAAAAATAGCTGAAAGGTAGTAATAATATGGAAAGCAGAGAAAATAAAAAGAAAAAGACCGTTGCTCTATTTACATTACGGTTGTAAAGTAAATCAATATGAAACAAATGCAATGAAACAAAAATTTATAGAAGAAAATTATGAAATTGTAGATTTTGAAGATAAAGCAGATATTTATGTAGTAAATACTTGCACAGTAACAAACATGTCAGATAGAAAATCTAGGCAAATTATTAGAAGAGCAAAAGAGAAAAATCCAAAATCTATTTTAGTAGTTACAGGGTGCTATGCACAAGTGGCAAAAGAAGAACTATCCCAAATAGAAGAAATTGATATTATAATTGGAAATCAAGAAAAAAAGGATATTGTTTCATATATAAACAATTACCAAAAAGAAAAACAAGAACATATTTCAAATATATTATATGAAAAAGAATTTGCAGAATTTGGGGCGAAGTCATATACAGACAAAACAAGAGCAGTTATAAAAGTGCAAGATGGATGTGATAGATTTTGTTCATATTGCATTATACCATATGCAAGAGGAAGAATAAGAAGTAGAAAACCAGAAGAGGTAATTTCAGAAATAGAAGAAATAGCAAAAAAAGGAATTAAGGAAGTTGTTATTACTGGAATACATTTAGCATCTTATGGAAAAGAATGTAAAGAAAAACTATCGTTACTAGGTTTATTAAAACAAATTAACGAAATACGAGGTATAGAGCGTATTCGTTTAGGGTCATTAGAGCCAACTTTAATGAAAGAAGAATTTATAGAAGAATTAGTAAAACTATCTAAAATCTGCAATCATTTTCATTTATCATTACAAAGTGGATGTAATGAAACATTAGCTAGAATGAATAGAAAATATACCGTAGAAGAATTTGAAAAAGGAATACAACTAATTAGAAAAAACTATCTAGACGTATCTTTAACAACAGATATTATAGTAGGATTTCCAGGTGAAACAGAAGAAGAATTTGAAAAAACATATGAATTTTTGCAAAAGGTAGGATTTTATAAAATGCATGTATTTCCTTATTCTGCTAGAAAAGGAACAAAAGCAGCACAAATGCCAAATCAAATATTAGGAGATATAAAAGAGAAAAGAAGTAAAAGGCTAATAGAACTTTCAAATAAAAATGGCGAAGAACAAAACAGAACATACATTGGAAAGGAACTAGATGTACTATTTGAAGAAAGAGACGGAAAATACATAAAAGGTCATACTACAAATTACATTATGGTATATGTAGAAACAAATGATAATTTACTTCAAAACACTATAAAAAAAGTAAAAATAACAGATGTAAAGAATGAAAATCTAATAGGAGAAATTGTACGAATCTAATGTTTATAGAGGAGAGGCCCCTTTACTTAAGGGGGCTGTCACCTTAGGTGACTGGGGGTTCTAGTAAGAGAAATCCATTACAAACTAGCAAAGTAATATAAACGTAACAATTTTGTAACAAATATTTAACAATAAAAATGTCGAAAACTATTGAATAAAAAGAAACAATGTAGTATAAATAGGATAAAAGAAGTAAAAATACAAAGGAGGAATATAGCATGAGTGAAAAAATAATGGGTGGAGTAGAAATAACAGAAACAGGATTACCAGCAAAAGTAGGAATGTGGCCAAAAGTTAAAGCATTTTTATTCCAAGAAATAAAAGTAGAATTAACACCAGCACAACAACAATTCCAAAATGACTTAAATGACTTTTTACATATAGAACTTACATGGCAAGACTTTCATGACTTCTTATTTCAAGAAATTCATTTTGGAAAAAAGAAAGATAAATAATTTAAACAAAAAAGATGGTTTTAGATACTTAAGACCATCTTTTTTGTTGTATAGAAAAAATCACTATTTTAAGCTAAAAATGTAGGGGCATGTCGTTTAAAGGGAATACCAGTTAGACATGACACCACTGTGCCCTTCATCTTTTTTTAACGTTTTCTTAAAACTTCTTAAGAAATTATTAAATTTAACCTAAAAAGTAAAAATATATGTATAATATAAACGAAAGAAAGGGAGGAAACATATGGAAATATTAAAAGTAGAACATTTATCAAAAATTTATGGAAAAGGAGACACTAGTGTAAAAGCAATTGATGATATTTCATTTAGTGTAGAAGAAGGAGAATTTGTTGCAATTATTGGTCCATCTGGTTCACGGAAAATCTACAATGTTACACATTTTAGGAGGGGTAGATAGACCAACATCAGGAAAGCTATATATAAAAGGAGAAGACATATATTCATTAAACAATGATGAGCTAGCAATATTTAGAAGAAGAAATATTGGGCTTATTTATCAATTTTATAATTTAATCCCAATTTTAAATGTAGAAGAAAATATATCTTTACCAGTATTATTAGATGGCAAAAAAGTAGATGAAAAACGACTACAAGAGATTATTAAAACTTTAGGATTAGAAGAAAGAATAAAACACTTACCAAACGAATTATCTGGTGGGCAACAACAACGTGTATCTATTGGAAGAAGTTTGATTAATGACCCTGCAATCATTTTAGCAGATGAACCAACTCGGAAATTTAGATAGCAAAAATTCTAGTGAAATATTAGAATTATTAAAATACTCTAATAAAAAGTATAATCAAACATTAATTATGATTACACACGACCTAAATATAGCTCGTGAGGCAGATAGAATGATTAAAATTCAAGATGGAAAAATATATAGTGATGAAAAAATTAATTAGAAAAGGAGACTAATATGAATATATTAAAAAGGTTAACTACCAATTACTTGAAGAAAAACAAAAAAAGAACTCTTGTAACAATTATTGGTATTATTCTATCTGGAGCTATGATTACAGCAGTTGCAACACTTGCAGTTTCTTTCCAAGGCTTTTTGTTAGATGTAGAAATTAGCCAAGATGGCGCATGGGAAGCAATATTTAAAGATGTAGATACAAATGATATAGAAAAAATAGAAAATGACAATAGGTTTTCTAAAACGATGCTAATGACACCAGTTGGAATGGCAAAAAATACATATTCTGATGACCAATTTTTGTATATAAAAGCATATGACAAAAATGCATTAGAAAATATGAAAATTCGTTTAATAGAGGGAAGATTACCACAAAATGAAAACGAAATTGTATTAAGTAGAAGTTTTTTTGATGGTAAGGAAAACGAGCCTAAAATTGGAGATACTATTACATTAGATATAGGAAAAAGAATGAGTGAAGGACATGAATTAATTAGTGCGAAACCAGAAGAAAATGAAACGTTTATACATGAAAAAACACTAAACTATGTGGTTTGTGGAAAAATAGAAAAACCAGATTTTGAAAGTTCAAGAGATGCTTATACAAGTCGGAGTTACATTATTAGAAGGAAAAAACAAAATATCTTCTGAAAATGTAGATATTGGAGTAATTTCAAAAAAGGTAAAAAACTTGTATAAAGATACAAAGGAAATAGCAAATGATTTAGGGCTATATAGCACATCAAAAATAGGAGATAAAGCATATAATTTAAAATATAATACATATGTATTAGCTTACAAAGGAGTAAATGGTACAAGTGGATTTAATGAAATGCTATATTCAGTTTGTGGAATATTAATAGCAGTTATTATGATAGGCTCTATTTTAGTAATATATAACAGTTTTGCAATTTCAGTATCTGAAAGAAAGAAACAATTTGGTATGCTTTCATCTGTTGGAGCAACTAAAAAGCAAATTAGAAAATCAGTTATTTATGAAGGCGCAATTTTAGGAAGTATAGGAATTCCAATAGGAATTATATCTGGAATTTTAGGAATAGGAATTACATTAAATATTGTAAATAATTTATTAAAACCGATGTTTGTAGAAAATATGGCAGATATATCATTACATTTAGTAGTATCTTGGCAAGCAATAGTAATTGCGGCAGTACTTATTGCTATTACTATATATCTATCTGTTGTAATACCTGCAAAACGTGCAAGTAAAGTATCTCCGATAGAGTCAATTAGAGGAAATAATGAAATAAAAATGAAGGCAAAAAAATTAAGAATTCCTAAAATATTTAGAAAAATATTTGGAATAGAAGGAGAAATGGCGTTAAAAAATCTAAAAAGAAGCAGAAAGAAATATCGTACAACAGTAATTTCACTTATGATTAGCATAGTGTTATTTATATCTGTAAGTGGATTTGTAGGTTATATGTATGGTGGATTTGATTCAATGTATAAGAGTGTAGATTACGATTATTTAATAAGAGTTTATGGAGCTAGTAATGAAGGTAAAGATGAGCAAATAAAAGAACTAAGAAATGAAATAGAAAATTCTAAAAATATTGATAAATTATCTATTATTGATAGCACATATGGAATAACTGATCTTCCAAAAGAGAAACTAAATTCTAATATGAAAAATGCAATTGAAGAGAAAAAGGGGGTTAAAGAACTATTTTATGAAAAAGATAATGCTTATGAAATTACTGTAAGAGCCATTACATTAAATGAAAAGCAAATGAAAGATTACCTAAAGAAAGTAGGAGTATCTAGCTTAAAAAGCGAGGAAGTAATTTTAATTAACTATGTAGATATGATTACAAATGCACATATTGAGGGGGAACTTACTTCTTATAAAGAGCAAGAGAATTTTACAATCGCACTAAATAATTATGAAGAAGTAAAAGAAGATAAACCAGAAGTTAAGAAGACATATAAATTAGCAAAAGTTACAGATAAAATGCCATTTGGTATAGAAAATATAGGTGGACCAGAATTAATTATTGTTATGAATGATGAAGAATTTAAACAATTACAAGAACAAAATTCTACAATAATGGTGTTTACTGCAAAAAATGAAACAGAT
This sequence comes from uncultured Clostridium sp., assembly GCA_947565445.1. GTDB lineage: Bacteria > Bacillota > Clostridia > TANB77 > CAG-508 > RGIG8482. The sequence goes on from CANOGC010000029.1 coordinate 19,680, forward strand.
TTAGAAAATGAGCTAAAACAAATTGAAAATCAATACACAGATTTAAGTATGTATGTTGAAAACATAAAAGAACAAGTACAGCAACAACGAAACTTAAAACTAATAATAAATATCTTCTTATATGGATTTATAGCATTAATTTCAGCAATTGGAATTGCAAATATATTTAATACAATATCTACAAACATAATTTTAAGAAAGCGTGAGTTTGCAATGCTAAAATCTATAGGAATGACAGAAAAGGGATTTAAAAATATGTTAGATTTAGAATGTTTCTTTTATGGAACAAAAGCATTATTATTTGGGTTACCAATTGGAATTTTAATTTGTTATTTTATAAATAGAGGATTTGGGAATTTAGTAGAATTTGCATTTAATTTACCTTGGAGTAGTATAATTATTTCTATTGTAAGTGTGTATTTAGTAGTATTTATAACTATGCTATATTCAAGTAGTAAAATAAAAAAAGAAAACATTATAGACGTTTTAAGAGATGAAAACATTTAGAAAAAATGTTACAGGATAATAATCAACTAGAATGCTAAACTGGAACAATAGAGAAAATGTAGGGGAGATCTTGATCTCCCGTTCTCCAAAGGCTTCACTATATGATTTATTTTTTTAGAAAATGCTATATTTGCGGGCGATTAAAATCGCCCCTACAAATGCTTCGTAGTAAGGACTTCGAAGATTTTTTATCTAAAACCATTATCTAGTAACGAAAAAATAGTTAACATTATGTTAATCATTGACTTTAATAATAGAATGTTATATAATAATTTCATGCAATTGTACTTTACACAGCAAAGTACAGATGAACTTATGTTTTTCTGGAGGGCTGTGTAAACCTCCGGAATTGTTCTCAATACGAGAGAGAGGAGACAAGAGTATGGATGGTAGGCTAGTTGCACGGTGTCCTAAATGTGGGACGAAATGTGAACTGAGAAAAAGTCACTGCATGCGTGGAAACGGAGGAATTGCTACTATATGCACTAAGGGAGAATGCACTATAAGGTTTGAGGCAGTATTAACGAAGAAAGATGTGGAAGAACTTTATGGAGAAGATCACTATGTAATTCCTATCGTTAAAGGTGAAGAGTATGAGTTAAAGGTAACTAATGTTTTGAAGAATTGCATGTAGGAGACAAATAGCAGAGAGGATTAATCCTCTCTGCTATTTGTCTCCTATTAACTGTCCATTTTTAAATCTTCTGCCACATTTTTCGCATTTTACGCACAAATATGCTGTAGGATTTTTACATTTTGATGAACAACTATAATCTGCACGATGAAACAGTGGCAAGTGATTATGGTTAGGACTATTTGGTATAGGATCATCTTTGACCCTTTGTCCAGTTTGAAAATTGACATTAATTATACCCATATCATCTTCTCCTATGTCTATACTTATACGAAATATAGAATTAATACATTAGGTTAACTGTTACAAAATAATTATATAGTGTTCTACATAAAACGTCAAGATTGTAAAGGCATTTTTGCGATAAAAAAGATAAAAATACAATTAATACATAATGTTTTTTAAAAAGTGCAATAATTTATAAAATTTTATGCTATAATTGAAATATCTAGGACATACTAAAATAAGATAGAAAAAGGAGATTTTGAAATATGGATGAACTTATAGAAATAAAAAATAATAAAGATTATGAAGAACTTATAAAATCTATAGAAAGTATAGTTTCGAGTTCAAAAAATAAAATAGCGAATACAATAAATGACACAATGGTTGAAACATATTGGAATATAGGAAGATATATTATTGAATTTGAACAAAAAGGAAACATAAAAGCGGAATATGGGAAACAACTTTTAGTGAGCCTTTCAAAAGATTTAAAATTACGTTTAGGAAAAGGATATAGTCGTTCAAATTTATACAATATGAGAAAATTATATGAACTATATCCAATTTTCCAACCACTGGCTGGAAAATTGAGTTGGACTAATTTATGTGAAATACTAACAATAAGTGATGAATTAGAAAGAGATTTTTATATAGTAGAAGCAAGTAAAGAAAAATGGAGTAAAAGAACTTTAAAACGCCAAATTGAAAGTGGACTTTTTCTAAAATTGGCAGTTTCTAAAGACAAAAATAAAATTCTAGACTTGGCTAAAATAGGACAAGAAATAAATGAGCCTAAAGATATTATAAAGAGTATATATACACTAGATTTTTTAAATATAGAAGACAAAACAAATTATTCTGAAAGCCAATTAGAAGAAAAAATTATTGAAAAATTAGAAGATTTTTTACTTGAATTAGGAAAGGGGTTTACATTTGTAGGGCGTCAATATCCAATACATATAGGCAATGATTTTTATCATGCTGATTTAGTATT
>CANOGC010000030.1 GCA_947565445.1 uncultured Clostridium sp.
ACTGGTCCATTTGGATCTGGCACTGGTCCATTTGGATCTGGCACTGGTCCATTTGGATCTGGTACTTGTCCTGTACCTGGATCTGGTGTTGGTCCTGTACCTGGGTCTGGTGTCGGTACTCCTGCTCCAACTAATTGTCCTTGATTTCTTCCATTAAATGCTTCAAAAGGTTTATTTGCACCATTATCTTTTCCTTCTCTTTCTGGAACATCTTTTGTTCTTACTTTTCCATTTCCACCTGCACCTACAGCAACCTTTTTTCCTGCACCATTTAGCATTTTAGCTGCAAGTGCTGTTACACCTGCTGCTCCTGCCATTGATGCCACTGTTCCTCCAGATGCTTTGTTAAACCCAAACATTTGCTTAACCATTTTTTCTGCTGCAATAATAAATCCTAATGCTGCAATAGCATATAACATGTTATCTGCTGCAATCATTATTGCAGAACCTAAAAGTATTTTATATAGTAATAAATGTATAGGTTGTATTAATGCATTATATGTAAATTCTTTAAGCCACATATTGAAAGCTTGTGCTTTTCCATCTGCCACTTTATCTATTGGATATGTTAATGCTACCATTGGAGCGATTAATGTTAAAAATGCCATATTAATTACCCTTTTTAGGTATATCCAAGTAAAACGTACAGAATATATAACTAGCATAATGTATAAAAAGAAAAATCCTAGTTTTACATATAAATCACCTGCTTGTATCATAAAACGAACATAACTCATTAAATTTGTATTAAATTTTACGTCATGTTCAAACCATAATCCACCTTGCACTCTTGTTGCATATACTGTAATTGAAGTATTATCTTCATCTGATGAAAGCATTGCTGTTACAGTTTCTACCATTGTTAATGCAAATGACATTATAAAATGAAGAGTAAATAGTAAACACATTGCTACAACCCAATCCATTAACATTTGCTTGTATTTTGCTCTATCTGCTGCAATACTTGATAATAACATTCTAATTCCTAAATAAACTAATACAGATAATAACCCAACCATAGCAATTATTATAAGAGCATTATACCAACCTGCAATTACTCCTCTTAGCTTTAATGCTACGTTTCTTTCTTGTACTTCACTATCATGCTGTCCATCTGCACTTTTTGTAATAGATGGGTTAATAAAGTTAATATCTAATGCTGGTACTCTGTTTGAAAAGATTTCTTCTGGAGTATATGTTATTGTTGGTATATTAATTGCATCTAATCCCCACCATTTAGCATCCATAAATTCATTTACTTCTATTACATTAGTACCTTCTGGTTTAGAATCTGCTTTATATTTTTCATCTATTGCTACTTCTTTCATAAATGATTCTGTTCTACCTAACATTGTCCATTCTAGTAAATGCTGTGCACCATCAAATATAGCTGTAACAAAATTTACTATTGGATTCATAAGTTTTCCACCTATGTCTGCTTGTGAGTGTATAGGAAAGCAAAATGTAGTTAATATTACGATTACTATTGCAATTACTATCTTTTGTACTATTTTTTTATTCGTAATTATCTTCATAGTTACTCCTTTCTAATGTATGGCTTTTTGTTTCTTAGCATTTACTATATTATTTAGGTTTGTTTCTACAAACTCAAATTCTTTTGCAGTTGGTGTAATTTGTAAAATTGCTGTGTCTTGCCCTACTTTTAGTAACCCTTCTCCTTTTAGGCATGTTACTAAAAAACCAGCCTCTCCTTCTGATAATTTGAATACTTCCTTTAAATATTGTATTTCAGATTTATCTTGTGCTAAAAATAGTTTTGTATCTGATGAAGTTAATACTGCTTGTGCTTCTGGTTTTTCATAGAAATCTTGGAACCTTTGTGAAATGATCGCAAGTGATACATTTCTTTTTCTTGCACGTCTTGCCATTGTGTTTAAGAAATCTACTGCTTCTGGATATGGTAATAACATCCAAGCTTCATCAACTAATACTCTTTTCTTTTTTGCTTTTGTTCTATCTTCACTATTTTTCTTAACATATTTTTCCCAAATCCAAGAAAGTAGAATTTGTTGTGCAAGTGGTCTTGCAAATCTTTCTTCTAGCTGTGATATATCTAAGTTTATAAATGGTACTCCTTCTAATAAATCAAATGTTGATTGACCATCAAAATATGCCATTTGTCCTTCATATTCTCTTATGTATTGTTTCATAACTTTTAATAGGTAACTATAATGGAATTTATAATCTGAGTTGTCGTTTTCTTCTGCTTTTCTTAGTATTCTTTTATACCAGCTACCTATAGTTGGCATTAATTTTTTCTTTCTTGCTAACATGTTTCCTGTTTCTGCATTTGCTGCTGAATCATATAAGCTTGCTGGGTCTGAGTTAATTTTAAGTGCTGCATATTCTTCTGAAACAGATTCTGCTATAATTTGTTTTGTTAGCTCATTTACTTCATCACTTCTTGTACTACCTCTTGCCATTGTAAGAAGAGCTTGTGTTACGTCTTCTACTTTGTTTTCTACATTTACTACTACTCTTTCTTTTCCTGTTATTTCATCTTTTATAATTTCTGGTTCTATATCAAATAAGTTTATAACTGTTTTTGATGTTGGGCTTAATATAACATTAACTCCTCCTAGTGACTCTGCAACTATTGTATATTCTCCTTCTGCATCTAGTGCTAAACTTTCTATTCCCATTAAAACTGCTGAACGTGATATAAGTGTTTTCATTGTTACAGATTTTCCAGCTCCAGATTTTGCAAATATAACCATATTGTAGTTTGTTAATGATGGGTGGAAGTTATCAAATAAAATTGGCACTCCTGTTTGTTTATTAAAACCTAGTGGAACTCCTGTAGAGTGTCCTACTTCTGATGTTGTAAATGGGAATACCGTTCCCATTGAACGTCTATCAAATGTGTGTGTCTTTTTTATTTTATTATCCATTAATGGTAAATTGCTTTTAAATGCGTCTTCTTGCATTGCCCATGCACTTTTTACACTTACTAAAGATTTTGACATTTCTGTTGATAAAAGTGCTGTTAGTTTGTCTAAGTCTTCTAGGCTATATGCAAATAGTGTAGATACAATACTTGCTTCAAATAGCTTGTTATATCCTGCTGCAATTTCATCTCTTAATTGTTCTGCTTCGTATCTCTTTTGCCCTACTATACTTTGTTTATTGATGTTTCCTGTATCTGCTGCTACAATTCTTTCTGTTTCTAGTTGGTTTATTACTTTGTTTAGCTCATTTTGTGATTTTGCTTCTGGTATTGGGTTTATATATATAGAAGTATTTGTATCTCCAAATAAGTATAAGTCTCGAAACAATTCTGGGAATATTGCCATTCTTGGAAGTGATGATACAAAGAAACTTCTAGCATATCTTTTTGTATTAGATATGATTTCTAGGTGGTCGATATTTGATGCATCTATTCCTGATGGTGCTATTAATTCTTTAATTGTTTTTTTCTTTAAGATATTATAATCTTCACTATTATTCGTTAACTGCTTTTTTTCTTCTTGTCTTTTTTGGTTTTTCTTCCACATCTTTTGTTCCTCCTTCTTCTCTATTATCCTCTTGTTCTAATTTTTCTGTCTTTTTTCTTCTTGTTCTTTTTGGCTTTTCTTCTTCTACTATTTCTTCTTGGTTATCTTCATCATTTTGTTCTATTAACCTTGTTGCACTTTGGGCTGTTTGTCTTCCTAAATATGCTGCATTTTGTTTAATAATCATTTGTGCCCTTTGACGCACTAGTTCTTGTAGCCTTGCTCTTTTTTGGTCTATCTCTTGTTGTTTTGGACTTCTTGCTTGTATAACTTTTTCATTTGCTAATGCTATTGCTTTTTTCTCTATTTCTTCATCTAATGCTCTCATTTCTTTTTCTAATACATCTGGTGCTGTTGTATATAGTTCTTCAAATCCAGCTCTTGCTGCTCTATCTATACTAAATACTTCTGCTTCATCACGGTTATATGCAATATATAGTAAATCTGCAAGTTCACTAGAGTTTAAAATTTTACCTCCTACTTCACAAGAAGAAAGAGTTCTTATAATAGATTGTGACCTAGTATATAACTCTTGAAATGCTATATTTCTTATTTCTTCTTTATCGAATGTGCTGTTTGGTCCTAAATCTTCTACATAATATGGAATTATTACATAATATTTTTTGCTTAGTACATTTTTGTTTAAACTCATTCTTTTTGTATTTGCTATAATGTCTTTACCATATTCATAAAGGTTCGTTTGTTTTGTTACTTCGAAAAAGTCTTTATGTAATTCTTCTTTTGTTGCTACACCAGATTGCAGTTTTTTTAGATAAGCATTTTTCTTTTTTTCTAATTCATATCCTATTTCTTCTACTTTTCTTTGGTAATTTTCTATACTATCATTTAGGTTTACTGTTCTTGTTTGTACATAGATTTGTACAGGATGTCTTAATGTATTTAAAAATTGTAAGAACCCTTCTTCTACTCCTATTTTTTCGTTTTCTGACATTAGGTCATAGTTGATTCCTTGACACTCTACAACCATAATGTAGCGCATTCCTTTTTTTTGTACAATCATATTGTCTTCTATTTTTTCAAATTCCATAAATTTGAATATAGATTCTGTTGTATATTCTTTTGCTATTTTTTTTGCATCACTTGTTAGTGTTTCTTTTCCATCTTCTGTTTCACTTTTTTTCTTTCTTGATTTTAACCAGAAAAATACAAATGTAATGGCAAGTGCTATAAATATAAATACCATTACTATTAATAAAATGGTTAGCATTTGGGTTATTTGATCATTATTACTCATCTTTTGTTTCCTCCTCTATTTTATATGTATAGATTTTTTTGTTTGCTCTTTTAAATTTTATTGCTCTTACTATGATGTCATCGATGTTTTCTCCACCAACTTTTTTAGTAAATTTGAATGCTCCAATATTTGGCACCTTAAAGGTTCCAATGCAAAACCCAATTACTCCAAATATAGCTACTACTATTAAACCTATTAGCTGCATTCCACAAGCTTTTAAAATTAAGTAAAATATAAAACCTATAAATGCACTTATTACTGTATATATTAAGGCTTTTCCTGTAAATATGTATAAAAGTCTTGATTCATCATTAACATTTCTTGGTATATTATATGGTCCCATTTTTCTCCTCCTTTAAGGCATAATTATAACTAGTATCATTATACCAGAAAAACAAAAAAAATGTAATATTTTCAGAGAAAATATTACATTTTTAATATAATTGTAATATATGTGAAATAAAAAAGGCAGGTACAAAACCTGCCTTTAATACTATTTTTAGCTCTTTTTTATTAACTATGGTGTTGCGTCATTTCCAACATCTAAAGCACTTGCCATATCGTATACAATACCTGCAATTGTTGATGCTGCAAATATTAATACTGCACCTACTATATATGGTATCATAGATTTTTTGTAATCTGCTTTTTCTTCTGCACTACCTACCATATATTTAATACCTAAGATTAATAAAATTACTACTGCAACTAGAACACCAACTGTTCTTACTACACCTATAATTTGTCCACCCATACTCTTAATTATACTTGTTTGGCTACTATCTACAGTACCTGTTCCAAAACTTCCTGGTGTAAGTGCATCACCAGCAAATGAACTAACACTAATCATAAGTATTGATAATATTATAAGTAATGCTACAATTAACTTATTTGTCTTTTTCATAATTTTTCCTCCTATATTTTTATATTTGTTTTTTATTTTAAACCTTCCCAGGTGCTTTGAGAAAATATTAAAAACTTAACTTTTTAGAGTGATAAAAACACCCTTATAACATATTATACCTGTTTTTTTACTGTTTGTCTATACTTATTTTAAAAATTATAACTAAATTGCTACATTTTTAACTAAATCGTATATTACTCCTATTATATTTGGTATTGCAAATACCAAAACTGCACCTATTATGTATGGTATAAATGTTTCTTTGTATAATGCTTTATCCTGTGTGCTTGCTAACATATATCTAATTCCTAATGTCATTAATGTAACTACTGCAATCAAACTTCCTACTGCTCTAATTGTTCCCATAATTGCATTTCCAATGCTTATAAATTTAGAGTTATCCTCTTCTTTGTTGTCACTAGGTTTATAGTAATCTGGATTCTCTACTGGATTTGTTATACTAGCATACACATTATTTCCTATACAGCTAAATATTGTTAATAATATTATAATTATTAATACTATTTTTCCTATCTTTTGCATAATTATTTCCTCTTTCTATTATTTTTCATCTAATTCTCTTGCTATTACATATTCGTTTCTAATTGGTAAATCTGAAACTTTTTCTATTCCAGAAAGAAGTGTAATAGCTAATTTCCATATAGCAAATGCTCCAAATATAACAACACATCCTGCAATATATGGTATTAGTGCTTCTTTTGTTTTAGCCTTATCTTCGGCATTTGATAACATAATCTTAACACCTAAATACATTCCGATTGCAACTGCTAGGAAAAATGCAATTGATAATAATATATTAAATAATGTTGATGAACCTTTTTGTATATTGTCTCCACTAATTGGTATTGTAGTATCTCCTGAATTTTTAAAATCTATTGCTCCATTTATAATTTCATCTGGTGTATGTGAAGCTGACCCATCATTTAAAGCCCCTAAAACTCCTGACGTTGGTGGCACATATGTGCTTATATATTCATCTCTGTCCTCTTCTCTTTCATTAACATCATCTATAGTAGTCTTTCCTTCTTCTCCTTGAGCAGCTAATTTTTCTTTTACCTTTTGTGCCATATCTTTTAGAATGTCTTCTGTTAACCCATATTTTTTGTTATATTCATCTAATTTTTTGTCTAACTCTTTTAATTCTTCTATAGTTGCACCATCATTATAAACTATGTATGACATCTCACTTAATTCGCCTAACAATTTATCTTTTTCTTTTTGGTTTCCATCTTGTATTTGCGAATTATTCTTATTGGATGAAATTGCTATATTGGTTGCTTTATAATGCATACTATCTGGGTCTTGTCCATTCCAAACTTCCATTCCGTTATACGTATAAGTATTTTGTAATTTTTCAATTTTTTTAATATCTCCTCCACAAATCTCTTCAATTTTTCCAGCTAACTCACCTTCTGTTGTACGTCCATATCCATCCCAATTTTGGATTTCTTGTATGATTGTATCCATTTCTGGATCATCTCTTACATCTACTATTGCTGCAAGTACATTTGTTTTTATACATATTATTATAAAAAATAATATTATATAAATAATTTTCTTTTTATATTTATTAATCATTTCCATTACATCCACCTTCTTTCATACCTACTATTTCTATTATACAGTATTTTGGCATATTTTTCAACATTAGCCTAAATTTCTTAAAAATGTATTTGTTTTGTAATAGTTTTGTAATAAAGATTGTAATAAAAGTAATAGTATATAAATATACACGAAGAATCTCGGAGCCATAAGTGGGCGACCAATAGAAACCGTCAAAATGCGCAAGCATTTTGTACAGTTTCATTGGGGAATGGCGACGGTTCGTGTATATTTATATACTATTACTTTTATCTTAGCGTATAATCAAAAAAATAAGAAATGGCACCAAAATATAGCATGATTTGCCTTTTCTTATTTTTTCTTTTTATTTACTTTCTTTTCTAATTCTTTATCTTTACTATCTTCTGTCATGTAATATTTTGCAATTAACTCATCTAATTCTACACTAATTTTATATATTTTATCATAATCGTCATTATTTTCAATACTTTTATTTAGCTCATCTCTTTTTTTACATATTTCATCATTTAGCATAAATATCACTCTCCTTTTACCACATTTTTCACTCTACATATTAAAAGTACCATATTTTTACATTATCGTCAATAAATAAAGTCTATTTTTGTGATAAATCGTACGACCTGTTTTGCTATTTATAGGGCTTATTTTATATATTTGTTTGTTTTTTTCTGTTTTTAGACAAATTGCTATAAAAACCGACAAGCATAAAGCAGACCATACCTCAGAATTTTTGAAATCATTATTGTATTTTCTTATAAACCTTGCTATAATAAATACATACTTTGCAAGAAAGGAGTTGATATAATATGTCTGAAACACAAATCCAAGCAATACGAGATGTTATAAAAATGACACCAAGGCTCAATTTAGATTGTTTAAGTTCTATTAAAGTGCTTATGGAAAAGTCTATAGATTCAGAACTTTTAAAATTAGAACCTACTGTTATTTTAGATAACATGGATATTACCGAAAAAGTAATGTATTTAGACTATTTAAAGGAAAGCAAAGATACAAAAGAAAATGAACTAAAAAATGCAATATCTTTTGAAGAATTACTTAAAAAGGAGGGGTTGACATTTGATGATTTACAAAATAATAATTAGACCTAAAGCTCTTAAGTTTATCGAAAAACAAGATAAAATTCAAAAATTACGAATTTATAAAGCCATTTACAACCTACCCAATGGTGATATAAAGAAAATGGTAGGTTGTAATGATGTTTATAGATTACGAGTTCGGAGATTATAGAATTATTTACGAACTGAATCAAAATGAATTGATTATTTTAATCACAAAAGCTAGCAATAGAGGACAAGCTTATAAATAAAATTTATTCTTTATACTTATTTTTCAAAAAATATATAAATAATGTTCCTACAAATATTACTGCTGACACAATTTGTGATATCCTAAAATTTCCTATCATTAAACTATCTGTTCTTAACCCTTCTATAAAAAATCTAATAAAAGAATATAATATTAAATACCAAAATGTAATTTGTCCACTATGTTTTCTGTTTTTTCCTAATTTTATTAAAATTAGAAATATTATAAAATCTGCAAGAGATTCATAAAGAAATGTTGGATGTACATATGTAGTACTTGCACCATCTCGAATCCCCATTTTCCATGGCAAATTTGTTATACTTCCATATGCTTCTACATTTATAAAATTACCCCATCTTCCTATTGCTTGCCCGCAATGCTAAATATGGAATAATATAATCTGTTAAATCTAAAAATGAAATCTTTCTTTTTTTGCAAAATATGTATGTAGTTATAGCTCCACCAATTATACCTCCATATATTGCAATACCTCCATCTTTTATACTTATTATTCTTTCAAATGTTGTATAATATTCTAAATGAAATACTATATAATATAGCCTTGCACATATGAAACTAACTGGTATTAGTACTAAACTTAAGTCTATTATATCATCAAAATATATCCCAAATTTTCCATCATTTTTGTAATACATAAACATTGCAAGGCTTAGTGCAAATACTATTAATATGGCATACCAATATACTGGTACGCCACATAATTTAAATGCTATATTGTTTATATTTAATTCTAAATTTAATATTGGTATTATTATTTGTTTCATATTATTTTCCTTTTACAATAGATATTACCATTTTGTTTAAATCAAATACTTCTTGTAGTATAGAAAATGCATATTCTATACTTACACTATTATATTGTTCTAAATAGTCAAAACTGTTTATTCCTTTAAAGTAATCTGCTAAAAACATTCTTGCCATACTTGATACATCATTATATTCTGACATAAAGTCCCCATAAATTTTCTTTTTGATTCTTTCAAAATGTTCTTTATTTAAGCCTTCTTTTTTATATTTTTCTATTTGTTCTTTTAGTATTTCTACTATTTTTTCTGGCTCTTTTGCTACTCCTGTAATTAGTACATGTGCATATTGTTTTGAAAACTCATAATCTAGTGATGGTTGTGCTATAATGTCTCCATTATTATATAATTTTTGATAACCTTCAGAACTTTTTCCAAGTAACATATATAATATTATTTGTATTGCAATATGTTTTTTTACAATTTCTTCATTTTTACTTGGTTTATCTTTAAACCCTATTGCAAATATTGGCATACTTACTTCCATTGTAACTGTTTTTTCTTTTCCTACAATTTCGTCTTGCTCTTTTTCGTATATTCTTTCTACTTGCATATTGTTACTAGTTTTTGTGATTCTCTTTTTTATTTCTTCTAGGATTTTATCTTTATCAAAATCTCCACCAACTACTAATAACATGTTAGATAAGTCGTAAAAGTTGTTATATGCTGTGTATAAAATGTCTTTATTAATTTTTGAAATTGATTCTATACTTCCTGCTATATCTATGTTTATTGGGTTTACTTTATACATTAGTTTCATTGCATTCATATATACTTGCCATTCTGGCTCATCATCATACATGTTTATTTCTTGCCCAATAATTCCTTTTTCCTTTTCTACATTTTCATCTGTAAAATATGGATTTTGTACATAGTTCATTAATTCATCTAATGCTTCATAGAAGTTGTTTGTTCCTTCAAACAAATATGCTGTGTGGTCATTTGTTGTGTATGCATTTGCATCAACACCTAAGCTACTTAAAACATCTAAGCTATTTGTTCCATTTTCTTGTTCAAATAACTTATGTTCTAGGAAATGTGCTACTCCATCTGGAATTTGTACTTCTTGGTTGTTTTGTTTTACTATAAAATGATTATCTATTGAACCAAAGTTTGTTCCCCATATTACGTATTTTTTTAATGTGTCTTTTTTAGGTATTATCATAACTGTTAAGCCATTTTCTAGTTTTTCTATATAGATTTCTTCTTTTACTTTTAAATTTTTTATAGCTTGCATTTTTATTCCCCCTTTCCTTTTAAGAAATATGTTGTGTGTAATTGTATGTTTTTTGCAAGTTCTACTACTTGACCTTTTGTTATGTTTTCTATCTTTTTCTTATATTCATCTATTGATACTATTTTTCCGATAAATTCTTGACCAAAATAATAACTAATTTGTGTATCTTGTTCATCTGGTATAAAGTCTATTGTAGATATTATTGTAGTTTTTGCATTACACAAGTCTTCTTCTGAAAATTCTCCATTTTTCATATCTTCTAATTGTTTTTCTATAATTTTTTTTGCTTTTTCGAAGTTTGCTGTTTCAATTCCGTGCCCTTATAAATACATTGCCTTTTTGTCTTACATAATTTGAACCCGCACTATATGCAAGACTTGCCTTTTCTCTTACATTTTGAAATAACTTTGAGTTTGCTCCTCCTCCTAGAATTGTGTTATATACTATTGCTATATATTGATCTTCTAGATTTTCTTGTTTCATGTTTAATCCCATTACTAATTTTCCTTGTGTAATATCTAGTTCTTCTGTTATTTCATTAGGTGTTTTAATATCTTCTATTTGTTCATTTTTTATAAAGTCTGTTTGTCTATTTTCTAAAACTTTTATCTGTTCATTTTGTAAAACTATGTTTTTAACATTTTCATTTTCTATTTTTCCAGAAACAAATATATCAATTTTTGCATTTTTTACTATTTCTAGATATGTTTTATATAAACTTTGTGAATTTATTCCTTCTAGATCTTCTACATACCCATATTTATATAGTCCATATGGTTTATTTTTATACATTTCTTCTATACATCTTTCTAATGCAAATCTCCCTTTGTTGTCAATTTTTCTTTCTATAATTTGTTTTAAATTGTTTTTTTCCATTTCTACATAATCATCTTTAAATGCACCATTTACAATAAGTGGATTAAACACAATATCACATAACATATTTAATGCTTTTTTTAATATGTCTTCTTTTTGAGGTAGAAATTCTTCATTTATGGTTTCTATATAAAATTTTAGTATATGTGCATCTCCCGTTTTTTCGATTCCACAGTCAAACCCTGCTCCATACATTTCTTCTAATGCAATACTCATTTCTTCTGCAGTATTATATTGCATGTTTCCTCTTCTTAATACTGCTGAAATTAGTGCCTCTTTTGTTATGTTCTCTCTTGTAAGTGGTAGTGTTAAAAATATAGATATTATGTTTGTTTTAAATTTTTGGGTTTGTATTACATGTAGATTTATACCTTCTTTTATTTGACTTTTTTTGTAATCCATATGCCTTCTCCTTTCTTTTTACTGGTTATAGTATAACATATTTTGGTAATATTATACCTCCTATCCCCCTATTTCATAAATTTCAAATTCTTCTATTTCTCCTATTTTTTCGTAATTTTCCCTAATGTAATTTGTTATTTTGTCAGATTCCTGATAGAAGTTTTCTTTTGTTAATAGTATTTGATAGCCAATTTTTCCTTTTATTTGTTCTAACATTCCGTCTTCTCCGCCTTTTCCTAGGTTTCCTAAAAATGGTAAGTCCATTGCTCCATTACTTCTTTTTTTAGGTATATTGTATAAAGCTGCTTCTTTTGAAAATATGATTACTTTTTCATTGTTTTTTTCTATATAATTATTAACATTGTTTATTTTTTTCTCCAATTCTTCTGTTACATAAGCTCCATAGTATGGGTTTTCATATTCTAATGTAAATGGATTGTTTTTTACCATTCTTAATGCTGATTGTACAAATATTAATATAAATACAATTGTCATAAAGCTTATTACTATTTTTATTATTTTGCTATTTAAAAATTCTTTTGTTACTGTATCTGTTAAATATAATAGTTCTATTGCAAGTGGTAATACTGCAATCATTACATGATATGTGTTTATAATTGGATATACTATAAGTAGCATTGGTAGTCCTATACATGAAAATACTATTATATTTTGTTTTTGCTCTTTGTTTGCTATTTTTTTATATATAATTATGTTGCATATAATTAAAACAATTACTACAATTATAGATAATATGTTTGCTATTTCCATTTTGATATTTCTTGTTCCAAATTCTCCTATTCCTAGAAAGGCATAATTTATAAAGTCTATTAGGTTTCCATTTAGTGCAAATATTGCAAATGTTAGAATAGATAGTACTAATACTATTACTCCTTGACATATTATACTTTTTATATAGCTTTTAATATCTTTTCTTGTTAAAAATCCGCATTAAAATTGTTCCTAATAGATAGTACACACCTATATTTTGTTTTGTAAATATTATTAAGTATATTATTATTCCATTTAGTATGGCAAAATGTTTTGTATTATTGTATTTTAGTGTTATATAAATTCCTAATAGTACTAACGTTATTGCAAGTATATTATAGTTTGCACCTCCATGTACTATTGTGTACATGAAATAGTGTATTATTAAGGTATACAATAGAGAATTGCTTTTTCTTATTTTTAATTGTTTTAATATGTTATATACTATTAGTATCATTGTAGAATATATTAGAGCGTCTATTATTCTAAAAATGAATAAATTTGCTCCTAATAGCTTAAATGCTATTTCTCCTATTATGAAGAATATTGGTGTTATAATTACGTTTGCGTCTTTATATATTTGATAACCATTTACCATTTTGTATATATTGGCAAAGTTCCATATTTCATCACCTGTTCTAAGGCGTATGCTAAATATTGCTACTGCTGAAAATATTGTTATTACTATCCACAGTATTAAATTGTCATGTTTTTTTATTTTCTCCATAGTTTTTTCCTTTTTAATATAAAAATTTTAAGAAAAGTGGCTTCGCCACACAGGCGATTTATAATCGCCCCTACATTTTTAACTTAAAATGACTTAATGCTATATTTTAAAAAAGCGTTTTTCTTGTAAGAAAAACGCCTTTTGTATTATTTTATTAAAACTTTCTTTTTCTTGCTGCCTCTGATTTTTTCTTTCTTTTTACACTAGGTTTTTCATAGTGCTCTCTTTTACGTACCTCTTGTAAAACTCCATTTCTGGCACATTGTCTTTTAAATCTTTTTAAAGCATCTTCTATATTTCCATTATTAACTTTTACCTCTGACATTTTGTTCCCCTCCTTCCGATGTTTCGTGAACTTATGTAATTTTAAGGGTTTGTAATTTATTTTTTGTTTATAAATTCCCCAATCTTGTATGAATATTATTATAACCGAATCTAAACAAAATTGTCAATACTTTGTAGTAATTTAATCCATTTTAAATAATTCTCCTAATGGTCGTGCTTCGTTTATTCTTCTAATTGCTTCTGCAAATAGGGGTGCCATTGATAATACTTTTATTTTATCTATTTGTTTTTCTTTTGGAATTGGTACTGTGTCTGTTACTACAAGTTCTTTTATTGGGGAATTTTTTATTCTTTCTATTGCTGGTCCTGCTAAAACCCCATGTGTGCATCCTGCATAAATTTCTCTTGCTCCAAATTGTTCTAGTATTTTTGCTGTTTCTATCATTGAGCCTCCTGTTTCTATTTCGTCATCAAATATTACTGCTTGTTTGTCTTTTACATCTCCTATTACTGTTGATGCTATTGCTCTATCATCGTTTCCATCTCTTCTTTTATCTATTAATGCTATTGGACATTCAAAATATTCTGAATATTTATATGCTTTTTTTGAACTTCCTGCATCTGTTGCAACAATTACCATATCTTTTAGGTTCTTTTCTCTAAAATATGCTTGTAATAGGTTTTGTGCAGATAATCTGTCACAGTTTATGTTAAAGTATGCTTGAATTGCAGGGTTATGTAAGTCACAAGTGATTACTCTGTCTGCTCCGTGCAGCTTCTATTAATTGTGCCATAAGTTTTGCTGTTACTGGTACACGTGGTTGATCTTTTTTGTCTGACCTTGAGTAAATAAAATATGGTAATACTACATTTACTCTTCTTGCTGATGCACGTTTTGCAGCATCAACTGTAATTAATAGTTCCATTATTCTTTCATTTACTGGTGGCTCAGTTGTTTGAACAATATATACATCTTGTTCACGTACTGTTTCTAAAATCTGTACAAAATTGTTATCATTTGCAAATTTTATTGAACTGATTTGTCCCATTGGGATTTCTAAACAATTACATATTTCTTTTGTAAATTTTTCTGCTGATTTACAAGCAAATACTTTAATATTTTCCATAACAAAACTCCTTTTTATTTATTCTACGATTATTATATATTTGTTTTTGCATTTTGTACAGTTTTTTTTAGAATTTTGTAGAAAAAAGGTTACTAGATAATGGTATATGAATTTTTATAAAGGTTTTACTTATAGCATAAAGGCTTCACCTCTCAGACGAGCAATGCTCGCCCCTACATCTTTAACTTAAAATAGAGTACTTTCCTAGTAACGAAAAAAGAACGAAATCTAAATTTCGCTCTTTTTTAATTTGCTTTTTTTATTCGCTCATCTTCTATGTCTGCCCATATAATTTCGTTTTCTTTTATACTTTTTTTAACATCTATTAATCTTTGGTTTTGTGATCCTCTAAATTTTAATGATGGGTTTTTTTGTTCTTGTTCAAATTTTCCATCTACAATTACATCAATATTTGAGATTAGTTCTTTTGTTTCGTCCCATGTATTGTACATTTTTCCCATAACATCTTTTTCAAAGTCGAACCCTGTATAGCACCAAATTGTTTTGTTTGGAAATTTTTCTTTTACTTTTTTTATTAGTGGCAATAACCCCTTTTGGTTACTATGTTCTAGTGGTTCTCCTCCAAGTAATGATAATCCTTCTATGTAATCATGGTCTAAATCTTTTATTACTTTATTTATTGTATCTTCGGTAAATTTTTCTCCATATTCGAAATCCCATGCTATTTGATTAAAACATCCTTTACAGTGATGATTGCATCCACTTACAAATACACTTACTCGTACTCCTGGTCCATTTGCTACATCACATTCTTTTATTGTTGCATAGTTCATATCTTGCCTCCTTATTTTATCTTTTCCTGTCTCTTATGTAATAGTAATAAATTCACACGAACCGTCGCCATTCCTGGGTGGAACTGTACCAAACGAATTTAATAATTTCTAAGCGGTGGTAACCGCAAAGAAATTCTAATAATTCCCATATTCATACTGTATGGAGCTTTTCTCCCACTGGGAGAAAATTCCTACAGTATAATTAATGTGTAAACACATTTGGACGGTTTCTATTGGTCGCCCACTTATGGCTCCGAGATTCTTCGTGTTAATTTATTACTATTACATAGAGCCATAGAATTATAAGTGTAATACACGAGATTTTATTTCTTTTGTTTTTCCTTCGTTCCAGAAATTTTCTCCTAAATATCCACATGTTCTTCTTGTTACATTCATTTTGCTATGGTCTTTGTTTCCACAATTTGGGCATTCCCATTCGCCTTTTTCGTTTATTACAATTTCTCCATCAAATCCACATACATGGCAGTAATCTGATTTTGTATTGAATTCTGCATATTGTATGTTATCATATATAAATTTAACTACTTCTTCTAATGCTTTTAAATTATGTCTCATGTTTGGTATTTCAATATATGAAATAGATCCTCCTGATGATATTTTTTGGAATTCGCTTTCAAATGCAAGTTTTTGGAAACCGTCAATTTTTTCTCTAACATCGATATGGTAAGAGTTTGTGTAATATCCTTTGTCTGTAATGTCTTTTATTTCTCCAAATTTTTCTTTATCTATTCTTGCAAAACGATAGCATAAGCTTTCTGCTGGTGTTCCATATAGTGCAAAACCAATTCCTGTTTCTTTTTTCCAACGGTCTGTTGTTTCTCTTAAGTGTGTCATTACTCTTAATGCGAAATCATGTCCTTCTTTTGTTGTTTGTGATTGTCCTGTCATTAATTTTGTTAATTCATATATTCCAATATATCCTAATGATATTGTTGAAAATCCGCCTTTTAGTAATGGGTCAATTTTTTCTCCAGATTTAAGCCTTGCAATTGCTCCATATTTCCAATGTATTGGGCTTGTATCTGATGTAATTCCAAGTAATGAATAATGCCTACACATTAATGCTTCTTTGCAAAGTTCTAGTCTTTCTTCTAATAGATTCCAGAACTTTTCTTCATTTCCATTTGCAATAATTCCAATTTGAGGTAGGTTTATACTTACAACACCTTGATTAAATCTTCCTTCAAATTTGTATTCTCCATTTTCATCTTTCCAAGGTGATAAGAAACTTCTACATCCCATTGGACTAAATACGTTTCCTTCATAGTTTTCACGCATTTTTTTAGCTGATATATAATCTGGATACATTCTTTTGCTAGAACATTTTACTGCAAGTTTTGTTAAATAATCATATTTTCCTCCAGATAGGTTGTTATGTTCATATAATACATATACAAGTTTTGGAAATGCTGGTGTTACATATACTCCTTTTTCATTTTTTATACCTTCATAACGTTGTTTTAAAATTTCTTCTATAATCATTGCGTTTTCTTCTATGTATTCATCATTTTCGTCTAGGTTTAAAAATAATGTTACAAAAGGAGATTGTCCATTTGTTGTCATTAATGTATTTATTTGATATTGAATTGTTTGAACACCTGCTGAAAGTTCTTTTTTTAGTCTTTGCTCTACCATTTCGTCAATTATATCTTGTGATAATTTATCTTTATAGTTTTCTTCTAAGTCTTTTCTAAATTTCATTTTACTTTTTCTTAGGTATTTTCCTAAGTGTTTTAGGTCTACACTTTGTCCCCCATATTGGTTACTTGCTACTGCTGCCATAATTTGAGTAGATACTGTACATGCTACTTGGAAGCTTTTTGGACTTTCTATTAGTTTTCCATTCATAACTGTTCCATTATCTAACATATCTCCAATATTAATTAAGCAACAATTGAATATTGGTTGTAAGAAATAGTCTGCATCATGGAAGTGTAATACTCCATCATCATGTGCTTTTGATATTTTTTCTGGTAATAACATTCTTTTTGTTAAGTCTTTTGATACTTCTCCTGCGATATAATCTCTTTGTGTTGATGCTAATACTGCGTTTTTGTTTGAGTTTTCTTCTAATAGTTCTTTGTTTTGATTTTTGATTAACCCTAGTATTGATTCATCTGTTGTGTTTTGTTTACGTACTAATGCTCTTGTGTAACGATATACTATATACTTTTTTGCAAGTTCAAATTTGCCATGTTCCATTAATTGTTCTTCTATTATATCTTGAATATCTTCTACTAATATTCTTTTTTTGTCTAGATCTTGAATATATTCAATAATTTCATCAATTTCTTGCTTATTTGCTCTTTCTTTTGGTCTTACTTCTTTATTTGCCTTTTCAATCGCAGTAACGATTTTATCTCTATTATAATCTACTGCTCGTCCATCTCTTTTAATAACTTTCATAGTTTTCTCCCCCTTTTGTTTATGCATCTATTATATATCAAGTTTTTTAATTTTCTGTTGCAATTGCAACAAATTATGAAAAATGCTTTTTTAATAATTTTAACTCCTTTGGGTTGTAGATAACTTTCTTTTGTTTCATTTATATTACAAATATATGACATTTGATTTTGCCTAAGTTTCGCATAAAATATGTGCTTTTTCTTTGTTGCATTTTGTGTAGATTTTATGTATAATTAATGAGAAGGAAGAATGTTAAAGAGTATAAGAACCCTCTGTCAGTCCTTCGGACTGACAGCCACTGCATAAGATATCTGTAACGCTCACTAATGTTCGCTAACAGCTATCTTAACCTCCCTTGAATAAAGGAGGCTTTTCCCTACTCTTCAAAAATACTATGCTAGTCTAAATCAGCAGAGTAAAGGCCCCTTTACTTAAGGGGGCTGTCCACGAAGTGGACTGGGGGTTCTTGAGGAGTAAAGTTATGAATACTAATTTAGATTTATCGACGTTTATTAAGGAATTGGACCACAATTGTTCTAAGGTTCAAAAAAAGGTTTTTAAAAAGGGGGAGCTTATTACCTCTTATATTGCTAAGCGTAATCAGCTTTGTTTGATGCTTTCTCGGAGAGGCTGATTTGATCCGTTATGATTCAAATGGAAACCGTACAATTGTTGAACATTTTTCAAATAATGATATTTTTGGTGAAATTTTTTATGTCGTTAATACTAATAATGAGTTATTTGTAGAGGCAAAAAAGACGTCTACTATTTTGTTTTTTATTTATGATGATTTACAAGAAAACTGCAAACCAGATTGCACTTTTCATCAAAAATTGTTAGATAGCCTTTCTTCTTTATATTTGAATAAGGTGATTGAATTAAATACAAGAATTGAACTACTTAGTAAGAGAACTATTCGTGAAAAATTACTTGGTTATTTTAATGTTGTTTCTTCTAAGAATATGGGGAAAACCTTCCAGCTTTCTTTTTCTCTTACTGATCTTGCAGATTATTTGAGTGTTGATAGAAGTGCTATGATGCGTGAGTTAAAGCTTTTAAAGGAAGATGGCTTTATTGAAAAAAATGGTAATAGTATTAGATTGTTATATAAATAGGAGGCTTCGCCTCTCGGACGAGCAATGCTCGCCCCTACACTTAACTTAAAATATCGTACTTTTCTATTGCATAAACAAACCCCCAATCATTTTTTACGATTGGGGGTTTATATAATAGGAAAGTTCTTCGAACTTCCTATTACATAAAGCATTTCACACAAATTTGCTTATAGCAAATTTGGCGAGCGAACAAAGACGAGGCATAAAAAGTAATCTAAAATGTTAAGAAATTCTAATCATGCCTCTTTTGTTCTTTTTATGCAAATATTTCGTCAAATTCTTCTCCGTCGATTTTTTCTTTTTCTAATAGGATTCCTGCTACTTTATGAAGTTTTTCTATGTTTTCTTTTAAGATTTCTACTGCTTTGTTATATGCTGCATCTATTATTTTTTTGGTTTCTTCATCTATAATTGCTGCTGTTTCTTCTGAATATTCTTTGCTTTGTGCAAAATCTCTTCCTAAAAATACTTCCTCTTGTGTTGAGCCTAACATAATTGCTCCTACTTTATCACTCATTCCATATTTTGTTACCATGCTTCTTGCAATTTTTGTTGCTCTTTCTATATCATTACTTGCTCCTGTTGAGATGTCATCTAATATTAGTTTTTCCGCTACTCTACCACCTAATAATGATACAATGTTTTCTTCCATTTCAGTTTTTGACATAAATGATTTGTCTTCTGTTGGACGATACATTGTGTATCCTCCTGCCATTCCTCTTGGTACAATTGATATTTGGTGTACAGGGTCTTGTGTTGGTAAATATCTACTTACAACTGCATGACCTGCTTCGTGGTATGCTACTAATTTGTTTTCTTTTTCGCTTCTTACTCTTGTTTTCTTTTCTGGTCCCATAGTTACTTTTACCATGGCATCTTCTATTTCTTTCATTCCAATTTCTTTTATGTTTCTTCTTGCTGCAAGTAGGGCTGCTTCATTTAATACGTTTTCTAAGTCTGCTCCTGCAAATCCTGATGTGTTTTTAGCTATTGTTTTTAGGTCTACATCTTCTGCTAATTTTTTCTTTTTTGCATGTACTTCTAATATTTGTTCCCTTGCTTTTACATCTGGTGCTGATACTACTATTTGACGGTCAAATCTTCCTGGTCTTAGTAATGCTTTATCTAATACATCTGGACGGTTTGTTGCAGCTAGTACTATAACTCCTTCATTTGTTCCAAATCCATCCATTTCTACTAATAATTGATTTAGTGTTTGTTCTCTTTCATCATGTCCTCCTCCTAAACCTGCTCCTCTTTGACGTCCTACTGCGTCTATTTCATCTATAAATATGATACATGGTGCTTTTTTCTTTGCTTCTTCAAATAAGTCTCTTACACGTGATGCACCTACACCTACAAACATTTCTACGAAGTCTGAACCACTTATTATAAAGAATGGTACTCCTGCTTCTCCTGCTACTGCTTTTGCAAGTAATGTTTTTCCTGTTCCTGGCTGACCTACTAGTAGTACTCCTTTTGGTATTCTTGCTCCCATGTCTGTGAATTTTTTTGGACTTTTTAAGAATTCTACTATTTCTTGTAGTTCTTCTTTTTCTTCGTCTACACCTGCAACATCTTCAAATGTTATTTTGTTTTGTTCTGCTCCACCCATTAACCTTGCTTTGCTTTTTCCAAATGACATGGTTTTGTTTCCACCTTGGTTTGGGTTCATTACAAATAACCAGAATATTATAAATATAATAAGTAATCCAAATGGTGTAAGTAACCCTAGTATTGTCATAAATATTGGTTGGCTTTTTTCTGTTAGTTTGATGTTTCCTTCTTTTAATGAGTTTTCAGCATATGACATAAATGTGTGTATACTTGGTATGTTTACTTCTTTTTTGTTGTTGTCCCCTTTTGTTTTTACATATGCTTTTTTTGAATCTGATGACAATTCAATTTCTGATATTTCTGATGTTTCCATTTTTGCAATTAATTCTGAATAAGTCATTTTTGTGTCTTGGTTGTCTATTATTGATGTTAGTAATACGATAAATATTACTCCTATTATTAGCCACATGGCTAGTGTTTTTAATCCGTTTTTCAAGATGATTTCCTCCCTTGTTTTGCTTTTTATAAGTTTTGTTTGCAATATAACATATTTTATTTTTAATTGCAATAGTTTTTATGTGTCATTTTAAAGTCGAACGCAGTCGTATCAAGGTTTTACTTACGGAAGCTATTGGTTCTTGATAAAAAATATTTTGCGATTTTTTATTAAAATTTTTATTTTTTTGTTTGGAATTAGGTATTTGTTTCCTATATTATTTCCACATAGTTTAATAATATCCTCTATATGCTTTTTTTCTATTCCCGCACTTGAATTAAAAAGTGTCGTTATAGTATATAACAC
>CANOGC010000031.1 GCA_947565445.1 uncultured Clostridium sp.
AAAATTTAATAAAAACCCTGTATAAAACTTGACAAAGACTTAATAAATGTATTATAATGCAAACTCTAAGAGATGGAAACGCACACTATATAAATAATAGTGACTAACGAACAACACATATAATGAATAATGTGTTGTTTTTGTATGCGTAAAATATAGTAATGGAAGGAGAAGAAAATGAAACAATTAGATTTAGGAAAAGAAAGAATAGGAAAACTATTAAGAACATTTGCTATACCATGTATTATTTCATTAGTAGTAAATGCGTTATACAATATGGTAGACCAAATATTTATAGGATGGGGAGTAAGTTATTTAGGAAATGGAGCAACAAATGTTATATTTCCAATAACTATCTTATGTATGGCTTTTTCGCTTATGTTTGGAGATGGAACATCTGCATATTTAAGCCTAAAATTAGGAGAAAAAAAGAAAAAAGAAGCAGGACAAGGTGTTTGTAATGGAATAATACTATCTGTTATAGTATCTATAATACTTGCTGTTATCATATTAAGCTTTTTACCACAATTAGTAACTATATTTGGAGGAACAGATAATTTAAGACAATTTGCATTAGATTATGGGTATATTATTGGGATAGGACTTCCTTTTGTTATGATAGGAACTACTCTAAATTCAATTATTAGAGCAGATGGATCACCTAAATATGCAATGATATCTATGGTATTAGGAGCTATTTTAAATATTATATTAGACCCAATTGCGATTTTTGTATTTGATATGGGAATAAAAGGAGCAGCACTTGCTACTGTTATAAGCCAATTCTTTACATTTGCTATGAATATTATATATATTAGAAAATTTAAATCTATAGAAGTAACAAAAGAAGATTTTAAACCAAAATTAAAGATTATGAAGAATGTTTCAATATTAGGAATATCATCTTTTATTACGCAAATGGCAATAGTAATTGTTATTACAACAGAAAATACATTATATAATTTATATGCAGTAGATAGCAAATTTGGAGCAGATATTCCAATTACAGTACATGGAATTGTTATGAAAATTAATATGATATTAACAAGTATTATTATAGGAATTGCAGCAGGTAGCCAACCAATTATAGGGTATAACTATGGGGCAAAAAATTATGATAGAGTAAAGAAAACTTTAAAAATGGTTTTAGAGATTAGTACAATTGTATCTGTAGTTTCATTTATATTATTTCAAACAATACCAGAAACATTAATAAGCATTTTTGGTTCTGGAGATGAATTATATAATGAATTTGCATGCTTAACATTTAGAATATTTCTAATGCTAACAGTATGTAATGGAATTCAAATAGCATCTGGTATATTTTTTCAAGCAGTTGGAAAACCAGCAAAGTCCGCATTTATAACATTATCAAGACAAATACTATTTTTTGTGCCAGCAGGTATTATATTAACAAAACATATAGGTGTAATGGGAGTATTATATGCAGGACCAGTAGCAGATGCGCTTGCATTTATAGTGGCAGTTATACTTTTGATATTTGAAGTAAAAAAATTAAATAAAAAATCAGAACAAAAAGAAGATTCAAAGACTATAGATGAAACAATAGCACAAGGATAAAAAAGATATGAAAATAGCTAGGAGTTCTATATTTTAGAAATTCTAGCTATTAATTTTAATTATCAATAAAAAGTGCTTTTGCAATATATGGTAATACATCATTATACTCATACCAACCAGACATCCTACTACTTCCGTCTATACCATTTGGGTTAGATACATAAACTTTTGATATATTATCTGTTGCTAAAAGTAACATATAGTGCGAAGAAGTAGTCCATTTGCTATTAGGCTTGTCCCAAACACAAATTAAAATAGGTTTATCATCTTTTAGCCAATTAAAAATATATTCTTTTTCAAAATATTTACTTGCATAACAAAAATCAGAATTATCTAAATTAAAATAAGAAGTTAATTCCGAAGAAATACGGTTACCATCTAAATGACTAGATTTGTTAGTAGCATATTTCTTTCTTAAGTCTTCAGGCGTATATTTCATACCATATCCACTACTTAAAGTAGCAAGACAAGTAATTCCACAACCATTTTCAGCCATAGTTCCATCCCAGTAATAATTTTCAGCCCAAGAGCTATTTCCATTTTGTTTATATTCTTTATAAGTTTTTCCATTAGAAGTAGTAAAAGTAGTTACATAACCATCCTTTCCAGGAACTATCTTTTGACCAATACCAGAATAGTTTGAATTAATACGAACAGGGTTTAAAGTATATTTTGGCAAAAAACGATTTACTGCATAAAATGCACCAAAAGTACATATCAAAACAAATATTATAAAAAAGATAAATTTTTTATGCGATTTTTTCTTCTTTTTTCTCATAATATCACCCTAATACATTATATAAAAAAGATAAAAATTAGGTTTTAAGATTTTATGAAAAATATTTAAGATATTATTAATGTTAAAAAGTTATATAATATTCAAAAACATACAGAGAGTATGAAAGAAAAACATTATTACAGAATAGCTACAAAAATATTACAGAAATATTACAAAAACTATTGACTTTTTTTGCAAAATATAATATTCTTACCTAAGTAAAAAAACTATAAAAAAATGGAGGAATAAGCTTTGGCAATAGGTGATATAATCGTTGGAATTGATATTGGAACATCAAAAGTATCAACTGTTGTAGGTGAAGTAAACAATTTTAATCAAATAGAAATTATTTCTTCTACAAGTAGCAAATGTGAAGGTATCAAAAAGGGAAAAATAATTAACGAAGATGAAATTGCTTTAGCTATTGCTAAAACAATCGAGAAAGCTGAAGAAGAAGCTAATATAAAGATAAATTCTGCATATATCACAATACCAGGAAAATATGCAACAATAGTACAAAATAATGTGACAAAAGAGTTAAAAGATAAATACGCAGGCATTTCAGCAAGAGATGTTGGACAAACTATAATGCAATTAAGAGATATAGAAGTTCCAGATGGAAAGACAATTATAGATATTGTTCCTAATGAATTTATACTAAAAGATGGAACTAAAACAAGTGATCCTGTAGGTAGTTTATCACCTGAATTTACATTAAATGCACAAATCATTTTAGCAGATAAAGATTACACAAGGCAAATATCAAGTATTTTGAAAAAAGCAGGGTTAGACATAGATGGAATGGTTCCAAACACACTTGCAGAGAGAAACCTAATTTTAGATGTAAATGAATTACATGATAATGTTATGTTATTAGATATTGGGGCAGGCAACACAGATATTGGCGTATTTGAAGGAGAGTCTTTTATATATACAAACACAATTCCACTTCGGAGGAGATAACATTACAAATGATATTGCAGTTGTTTTAGACATTTCAGAAGAAGAAGCAGATAAGCTAAAAAGGCAATATGGACTAGCTCTAAAATCATTTATAGATAACGATAATGATATTATTTTAAATACCTGTAAAAGTGAAGTAAAAAATAAAGTTATTAAAAGTTCTGAGTTAATTGAAATAATTGAAGCAAGAATTGA
This sequence comes from uncultured Clostridium sp., assembly GCA_947565445.1. GTDB lineage: Bacteria > Bacillota > Clostridia > TANB77 > CAG-508 > RGIG8482. The sequence continues at coordinate 3,518 of CANOGC010000031.1, forward strand.
AGAGATATTTTCATTAGTTAATAAAGATATTACTATACAAGGATTTAAACCTAGAATTAATAATGTAATATTAACAGGACAAGGAATTAGCAATATTAATAAAAGTGATGTTGCAGGAAAAATAATATTGAACATACCAGTAAAAATTTCAACAGGAAGATTAATAAGTACAATAAAACCAACATATCGTTCCGCATATTCTTTAGTAAGATATATTGCAGCAAGACCATTTGCAAAGACGGTATCTAGTAGTATTGATGCAAAATCTGAAACAAACATTTTTAAAACAATAATGGAAAGAATAAAAGAATTTTTCTATTCTTAATAAAAAGTAAAAAGATATAAAATATTTAGGAGGATTTAAAATGAAAGTAGACTATGAAGAAAATGAAAGAATGATGGATGGAACAGCAACAATAAAAGTAATTGGTGTTGGAGGAGCAGGAAATAATGCTGTAAATAGAATGGTAGAATCTGGAATTAGAGGAGTAGAATTTATATCAGTTAATACAGATAGACAAGCTCTACAAGAATCAAAAGCAGGAACAAAAATTCAAATAGGAGAAAAAATTACAAGAGGATTAGGCGCAGGAGCAAACCCAGATATAGGAGCACAATCAGCAGAAGAAAATAAATCTGAAATTGCAGAAGTACTACGTGGAGCTGATATGGTATTTGTAACTGCTGGTATGGGTGGTGGAACAGGAACAGGTGCTGCACCTATTGTTGCTGCTGCTGCAAAAGAAATGGGGATATTAACAATTGGTGTTGTTACAAAACCATTCACATTTGAAGGAAAGAAAAGACTTTCACAAGCAGAACGTGGAATAGAAAGCCTAAAAGGAAAAGTAGATACATTAGTTGTAATACCAAATGATAAATTACTACAAATTATAGATAGAAAAACATCAATAGTAGATGCATTTAAAATGGCAGATGATGTATTAAGACAAGGTGTACAAGGTATTTCAGATCTAATTGCAGTTCCAGGACTTGTAAACTTAGACTTTGCTGATGTTAAAACAATTATGCTTAATACTGGTATGGCACATATGGGTGTTGGTAGAGCATCTGGCGAAAATAGAGCAGAAGATGCAGCAAAACAAGCTATTCAAAGTCCAATGCTAGAAAGTTCAATTGAAGGAGCAAGAGGAGTTATTATTAACATTACAGGTGGAAGTGATCTTGGATTACATGAAGTTAATACAGCAGCAGAACTTGTACAAAGAAGTGTTGATCCAGAGGCAAATATCATATTTGGTGCTGTTATTGATGAATCAATGGGAGATGAGATTTCTATTACTGTTATAGCAACAGGATTTGAAAAAGAATCACCTATAACAACAATAGGAGTTGCAGATAAAGTAACAAAAGCATGGGATAAAAAGATAAACTCTATTCCATCATCTACAGAAAGCACATCAAATAATAATGATTTAGACATACCATCTTTCTTAAGAAAAAATAAAGGATTAAGTAAATAAGAAATTATTGTTTTAAAATAAAATTTAATAAAATAACTAAAAAGAAATAATCGAAAATACTCGATTATTTCTTTTTTTCTACACCACGTTTTGACATACTTTTAGCTTACAAAGTTGTACAATAGGAAAAAAGAAAGGAGAAGCATATTGACCATTTACTTAGATGTTATTTTGCTAGAAAATTTATGTATGAACTATATTATATTATTTGCAACTGGATTAATTAATAGAGTAAAAATAAAAGCATGGAAACTTTTTGTAGCAAGCCTTATTGGTGGAATATATTCTATTTTATCTTTTGCACCAGTACTAGAAATATATACGAATTTTCTTTTTAAAGTAATATTATCAGTTGTTATGGTTTATATTTCGTTTCATCCACAAAATGTAAAACAATTATTTAAAGAATTAATTATTTTTTATTTAGTATCATTTGCTTTTGGAGGGTGTGCATTTGCACTATTGTATTTTATAAGGCCACAGGATATTTTGGCAAGAAATGGTGTATTAACAGGTACATACCCAATTAAAATTGCATTACTTGGAGGAATTGTAGGATTTGTAATAGTAAATATTGCATTCAAAGTAGTGAAAGGAAAGCTATCTAAAAAAGATATGTTTTGCAATATAAGTATTTTTATAAATGGAAAAGAAAAAGAGATAAAAGCTTTTATAGATACAGGAAATCTTCTAAAAGATCCGATTAGTGGTATTCCAGTAATTGTAGTAGAAGTAAGTGAATTAGAAGAAATGATACCAAAAGAAATCGTAGAAAACCTAAATGAAATTTTACAAGGAAAAGATACAAAAGTATTAACAGAAATTCCAGAAGATTACAAACTAAAATTTAGAATTATTCCATTTTCTTCTTTAGGAAAGCAAAACGGCTTACTATTAGGCTTTATAGCAGATAAAGTAATAATAAATTTAGAAGAAACAAAAGCGGAACTATCCAATATTATTATTGGAATTTATGAAAAAAACTTAACCAAAAATGGACTTTATACAGGGCTAGTTGGTATTGATATTATAGAAAGGTGTGGTGAATATGAACATTTTGCAAATGTTAAGTAAAAGTATTAATACAATATATGTAAAATATATTGATAAAAATATAGAGGAAATAGAGCAAATTCCAATATTTTACATAGGAGGAAGCCAAACATTACCACCACCACTAGAGCCAGAAGAGGAAGAAGAAATATTATCAAAACTTGCAAATGGTGATGAATCTGTAAGAAAAATATTAGTAGAAAGAAATTTAAGGCTAGTTGTATATATTGCTAAAAAGTTTGAAAATACAGGTATAGGAATAGAAGATTTAATATCTATTGGTACAATTGGACTTATGAAAGCTATTAATACATTTAATACAGATAAAAACATTAAACTTGCAACATATGCTTCACGTTGTATTGAAAATGAAATTTTAATGTATTTACGAAGAAGTAACAAAATAAAAGGAGAAATTTCTATTGATGAGCCATTAAACCAAGATGGTGATGGAAATGAGCTACTTCTTTCAGATATTTTAGGAACTGATGGTGATGTAACTTCAAGAGCGATAGAAGATGAAGTAGATAAAAAGCTATTAAGAGCATCAATGCAAAAGTTAAATAATAGGGAAAAGAATATAATGGAATTACGTTTTGGGTTTATTTCTGGAAATGAAAAAACACAAAAAGAAGTAGCAGATATGCTTGGTATTTCACAAAGTTATATTTCTAGGCTAGAAAAGAAGATTATTAATAAAATGAAAAAAGACATTATGAGTAAAACTGGATAAATATACGTAAATTAGAAAAATAATATAAAAAGCATATAATATATATAAAAATAATTTCGTATCTCGAGCATCACGTGGGGACCGATGAGCACTTTTAAATACGAAGTATTATTACAGTGCCATTGGGAAGATGCGAGTTAGAAATTATTTTTATATATATTATATGCTTTTAGTAGGATACATCAATCCTATTTATACAATTTCTTTATTCTAACAATTGCATCTTTTTCAAGCCTTGAAACTTGTGCTTGACTAATACCAATTTCAGAAGCTACCTCCATTTGAGTTCTTCCATCAAAAAAACGTTTTTGTATAATCATTTTTTCGCGTTCATTCAACTTTTTCATAGCTTGTTCGATAGTAAGAGAATCTGCCCAATGCTCGTCAGTTGCTTTAGAATCACTTACTTGATCCATTATATAAATACTATCTCCACCATCATTATATACAGGTTCTTGTAAAGATAAAGGGTCTTGAATTGCTTCAAAACTAAAAACAATTTCTTCTTTATCCACACCAACTTCTTTTGCAATTTGTTCAACAGTAGGTTCTTTGCCAAATTCTTTTGTAAGTTTTTCCTTTGCCTGAAGAGCTTTATAGGCTAAATCTCTTATAGAACGGCTAACACGAATAGGATTATTATCTCTTAGATATCTTCTAATTTCTCCAATAATCATAGGAACAGCGTACGTAGAAAATTGCACATTTAAAGAAAGGTCGAAATTATCAATAGATTTAATTAGACCTACACAACCTACTTGAAATAAGTCATCCATATTATCACATCTTCCACTAAACCTTTGTAGAACACTTAACACTAATCTTAAATTTCCATTAATAAAACGCTCTCTTGCGTCAATATCACCTTGTTTTATCTTTATAAACAATTCATTTTTTTCTTCATTTGAAAGGATAGGAAGTTCTTTTGTATTTACATTACTAATCTCTACTTTTCGAATCAATTAAAAAGCCTCCTTTTTGTAGTAAAAGTATTTCCGAAAAAAGGATAAGCTATTCATAAACAATTCGACAAAAAGAGACTAAAATTTTGTTTTTACAGTTGATATATAATTTATAGTTGTATAAAATATATAAGAAAAGTAAATAATTAAATAAAAAAAGGAGGAAATCATGGATTTATTATGGCAATGTTGTTTATTTATAATCTATTCACTATTAATTGTTGCTATTTCAAAATACATATTAGTACCAGTACTTAGAAAGTTAGCAGAAAGTATGAACCTAAAAGCAAAAACAGTAGGAAATTTAGCTGGTATTGCAACATCAGTTCCAGAATTTTTGAGTGTTAGTTTTGCAGCAGTAACAGGACTTATTGGAACTAGCGTATTTAACATTTTAAGTTCAAATGTGATTAACTTAGTACAATATAGTATTAGTGTGGGGATAAATCATAATTCTAAAATTTTAAGAAATAAAGCATTAATAATAGATATTGTAATGGTTGTAATTACAATACTAATTCCAATTATATTTGTAATTACTAATTTTGAAACAAATATATTTGTAGCATTTCTATTAATTGCATTATTTATTTTGTGTTATTATATTAATGGAAATACTCATAAATTATATTTACAGCAAGAGGGAAGCTTAGAATTAAAAGAAATAGAAGAAGAGACAAAATGGATAAGAGGTAAGAAAAATATTATGATAAAATATGGTATTTATCTTGCTTTAACAGGAATAGCATTATTTATTGTAGGAAATTTATTAAGTGGTACATTAGAGAATTTATGTGTACGTTTTAATGTTCCAGAAGTAATTGTTGGTATTGCATTAGGATTTATAACAAGCCTTCCAGAGTTAATTACATTTTTCGAAGCACAAAGGCATCATAAAGCAAGTAGTAATGAAAGATTAGGAGTAATAGAAGCAACGAACAATTTATTAACATCAAATATATTAAACATATTTGTCATTCAAAGTATAGGAATTATTTTGTATTCTCTTTTTGCATAAGAAATATTGTTAAAGTAAGTTATATGGGTGTAGGGGCGAGCATAGCTCGTCCATCTTCGAAGAAATTACTTTTATTCTATTAAGTATAATATGGAAAAAAATGTATATACTACTATTAAATAATTTAAGAGTAGGAGGGCAAAGTATATGCATGAAGAATATATTAAAGAAAAAGAGATTTTTGAAAGAACAGAAGAAGAACTTGATATCGAACTAATAAAAAGTATAATAAAAACTAAGCAAGATTTACAAGATTCTAATAGAAATTATGAGTTTGCAGAAGGGGAATTGATAGATTATTATTTATATCAAATAAAAGCAAATCAATCGAAGCTAAATTACTTATTAAAAAAGGCTAAAAACAAGGGATTAGTAATAGACATGATAAAAGAAATAGAACTTAGAAGAGAGCAGCATAATGAGGACATACAAGTAGGATAAAAATGAAAAAGGAAGAATATTTGTACATGCAGTATCATAATATGGTATAAAGGACGAGGTGAGAGTTTTGGATAACAATACCATTATTATTTATATTGCATGTATTTGCTTTTTATTTTTATTTGGAAGAATATTTATATTGCCAATAAAAAGTGTCTTAAAATTAGTTTTAAATACTTGTATTGGTGGTTTAATGATATATATAATTAATTTAGTAGGAACACTATGGAACTTTCATATAGGGCTAAACTACATAACAGCAATTTTTACAGGAATACTAGGTGTACCACGGTGTAATTTTGCTTGTGATTTTGAAATTGGTGCTAGGTGGGTAAAAAAAGGTTGCATTATGTAAATGCATATGATACAATAGTATTGCAACAAGTAAAAAATGCAGGAGGTATTACAATGCGAAAAAATGAAAATTTAATGAGAAGTTGCGGAACATGTGAATATTGTGAGGTAGGTTGTGAGGAAAATTGTCCTTTCGAACTGGAACGGGAGACAGTAAAGCGACCTACTCTTCGTGGTAGACGAAGAAACATGAAAGCTGAGAAAGCGGGTGCATATGCAAAAGCTATGCAGAAGCTGAACTCTGCTGAGAACAAAGCGACAAAGCTTGGATACAAAAAGCCTCTTGGTAAGAGGAATGATGATCTTAAGAAAGAGATTGCAAATCAAGAAGATGTCCATGAAGGCAAAATGGGCGATCCAAGTGAGGCATATCCAAAGGCAGTTTTTTCTGCAAGAGCAAATGCTATTAAGCAGGCAGAAAGACTCGCAAGACGGCAGGAAAAGAATAATAAGAAGTAATACCGAAATTCCCTGTACTTTTTGGGGAATACAAGAAAAGAGGCATCTTATACAGATGTCTCTTTTCGATGAAATTACCCAACTTCACCGTTATATATATTGAAAAGGTTACATAATTATGGTATAATAAAAAAGACAAGATTAATTATGTTTTGTATTATGGAGGTATTCTATGAATAAAGTAACAGTAACATATGGTTTAAGCTATCCAGTGCAACAGTGCCATTGGGAGATATTTGTTCGGAAAGGGAAGATGCTTTTAGCACACAGACCGCTTGGTTTTCCGTTTATTGAATTTACAGGAAAGAGGTTCGAAAAGTCTGTAGATGAATTGACGGAAGATTTAGGTAAGTGTGGTGTTACGAAAGAACAGCTTGAAGAGGCGATTATAGAAGCATGCAAAAAAGAAAAAATTAGACCTCCCAAATATTTGAGGTAGTAAGTTCAACCACAAACAAAGAAACCATGGTAGCGATAAGCTTGCCATGGTTTCTTTGTTTTATTCAACAGTTACTGATTTTGCAAGATTTCTTGGTTTATCTACATCTAATCCTTTTTCTTTTGATATATAGTAAGAAAGCAGTTGTAAAGGTATAATTGAAAGGACTGGTGAGATTAATGGATTAGTATCTGGTATATTAATTACTTCATCATAAGATGACACATTCAAATTTTGGTTTGTAATAATTAAAGTTTTAGCACCACGAGTAATTACTTCTTGTAAATTACTAACAGATTTTTCTACTAAAAATGGATCTGTTAGAATGCCAATAACACTTATATTGTTTTCAATTAAAGCAATAGGTCCATGTTTTAATTCTCCAGAAGCATATGCCTCAGAATGAATATATGAAATTTCTTTTAGCTTTAAAGAAGCTTCCATAGCAACTGTATAATCTGTTCCTCTTCCTAAGAAAAAGACATCTTTTTCAGTATAAATTTTATGAGCAAAATCTTTTATTTTGGTACTATCTTTTAACACTTCTGTTAATTTTTCTGGTAATAATAACAATTCTTCTTTTATATTATTAACTGTATCTACAGATACAGACTCTAATACTTCTGCAAAATAAAGAGCAAGAAGTGTAAGAAGTGTAATTTGAGAAGTATATGCTTTTGTAGAAGCTACTGCAATCTCTGGACCAGCATGTGTATAAATTGTATAGTCTGCCTCTCTTGTAATAGAACTTCCAATTACATTTGAAATAGCAATAGTAGTTGCACCTTTACTTTTTGCAAGTTTTAGAGCAGCAATAGTATCTGCTGTTTCTCCAGATTGACTAATATAAATACATAATGTATTTTCATCTATTAAAGGTTCACGGTAACGAAATTCAGATGCAATATCTACAATAGTAGTAATATGGCATAATTTTTCTAAAAGTGGTTTTACAGCTAAACCTGCATGCATAGCAGTACCACAAGCTACTAAATATATTTTATCAAATTTTTGTAAATTTTCTTTAGTAAAACCAATATCATCAAAATTAATTTTTTCACTATTCTTTAACCTAGAACCAATAGTTTCTCTTACAGATTTTGGTTGTTCATATATTTCTTTTAGCATAAAATCTTCATATCCATCTTTTTCACAAGAAGAAACATCCCAATCAATATTTTTTAATTCCTTTGTAATAGGAGATAAATTATTATCATAAAAAGAAACATCATCTTTAGATAGCTTTGCAAAATCTCCATCATTTAATAAATAAAAATTCTTTGTATAAGAAAGCACAGCTGGAATATCTGAACATACATAATTTTCTTGTTCACCTACACCAATTACAAGAGGGCTATCCTTTCTTGCAACAATCATATAATCTGGTTCTTCTTTACAAAGAACTTCAATTGCATAACTTCCTTTTAAATCTTTACAAGCTAAATAAACAGAATTTAATAATCTATCTGTATTTTCACTATTTTTTGTATAATAGTAATGAATTAAATTTGGTATAATTTCTGTATCTGTTTCAGAAAGAAAATGATATCCATTATCTAATAAAAATTGTTTTAATTCTACATAGTTTTCAATAATTCCATTATGTACAATACTAAATGTATTACTATTATCTATATGAGGATGAGAATTTTCTTTACAAGGTTTACCATGTGTTGCCCATCTAGTATGAGCAATTCCAATAGTTCCGGTTTAAATCATTAATTCCTGGTAAATCATATAAATTTTTTACTCTTCCTTTATCTTTCATATTTGAAATATAACCATTTTCCATGGTTGAAATACCAGAAGAATCATATCCTCTGTATTCTAATTTTAGTAAGCCATTAATTAAAATAGGGCTTGCTTTTTTAGTTCCAATATAACCTACAATTCCACACATATTGTGAATCCTCCTTTAAAAAATAATATGGAATTGAAAGCATGCTAAAAATGTTACCCTACTAGATTTGTTATAATATTTCTACTATGTTTTGCTAGTATTTAATGGCAGTAACAGGTGCCATAGAACCATCCGCCGAATATTTCGATAAGTTCTATCCTCGTCAACAATGTGTATTGTTCTGGCGCTTTAATTATAATATCCTCCCTTCAAAAATATAAAGCAAACTTTCAATTAATAATAGTATATTACACCAAAATGCAAAAAGTAGCAAGTACAATAAGAAAAAATTAAGAAAATGGTAGTGTTTACATTCAAATTGTGCTATAATGTATAAAAATAATTTTAAGGGGTAAAGTTATGGAAGAATTAAAAGTACTAATTGATGAACAAACAATTCAAGAAAAGGTTTATGAATTAGCAAAGAGAATACAAAAAGACTATGAAGGAAAAGATTTAACATTAGTGTGTATTTTAAAAGGTTCTACATTTTTTACTGTTGATTTAGCAAAAAGAATAGACAAAAAACTAAAATTACAATTTATGAAAATTTCTAGTTATGGAGCAGGGAAGATTAGTTCTGGAAAGATTAATTTAGAACTAGATTTACCAGATAATATGGAAAATGAAAATTTATTAATTGTAGAAGATATTATAGATACTCGGAAGAACCTTAAGTTATTTAATAAAACATTTAAAAGAAAAAAATCCAGCAAGTATAAAGCTATGCACATTATTAGATAAACCAGAACGTAGAGAATATGATGTAAAGGTGGATTATGTTGGGTTTGAAATTCCAGATAAATTTGTTGTAGGATATGGCTTAGACTATAACGAAATATATAGAAACTTGCCATATATAGCAGAAGTAGGGTAAGATTTATGTTTAACATAGAAGAAGAATTAAAAAAACTGCCACAAAAACCTGGCGTGTATATTATGAAAGATAAAGATGATAACATAATTTATGTAGGAAAGGCAGTTATATTAAGAAACCGTGTAAGACAATATTTTAGAAAAAACCATAAAACAAAAAGAATTGAAAATATGGTTTCTTTAATTGACCATTTTGAATACATAGTAGTAGATAATGAAGCAGAAGCACTAATTTTAGAATGTAATCTAATTAAAGAAAATAGACCTAAATTTAATGTATTATTAAAAGATGACAAAACATACCCATATATAAAAGTAGATGTAAAAAGTGATTATCCAAATGTTATAATTACAAGAACAATATTAAATGATGGAGCAAAATACTTTGGACCTTATGCTAATAGTGGAAGTGCTAAAGAAATGGTAAACTTTATAAAAGAAAAATTTAAAATTCGTAGGTGCAAGAATTTTAAATCAAACCAAAGAGCATGCTTAAATTATCATATAAAAAAATGTAGCGCCCCATGTATGGGATATATTTCAAAAGAAGATTATAGAATGCAAATTAATCAAATTTTAATGCTATTAGAAGGAAAAATAGACCCTATTTTAAAAGAACTAGAACAGCAAATGAAAATTGCATCTGAAAATCAAGATTATGAAGAAGCAGCATATTTAAGAGATAAAAAAATAGCAATAGAACAAATTAATCAAAAACAAAAAGTATCAAACATTACTGAAAATGACATTGATGTTATAGGGCTTGCCAAAAATGAAATAACAGCATGTGTAGAAATATTTTTTGTACGAAAAAGCAAAATGATAGGAAGAGAACACTACTTTTTTAAAGAATTAAATGATATATCAAATGAAGAAATTTTATCAAGCTTTGTAAAGCAATATTATATGACAAAAGAAGAAATACCACATAAAATTATGCTAAAAGAAAACTTAGAAGAAAAGAAAGCAATAGAAGAATTTCTAACTAATAAAGCAGGAAGAAAAGTAGAACTTAAATCCCCACAAAAAGGAGAAAAATTAAGGTTTGTAGAAATGGCAGAAAAAAATGCTTTAGTAACATTAGAAAACAAAGAAAAAGACAGATATGATATTCTAATGGAATTAAAACAAGTCTTAAATTTAGATAAAATGCCAAGAAAAATAGAAACATATGATATTTCTAATATATCAGGGACAGATATGGTAGCTGGTATGTGTGTATTGCAAGATGGTATAGTTAATCACAAGCTATCAAGAAGATTTAAAATAAAAACTGTATTAACACAAGATGACCCTAAATGTATGGAAGAAGTAATAACAAGGAGATTAAAACATTCGATAGAAAACCCAAAAGGAGGATTTGGAACCCTTCCAGATGCAATATTTGTAGATGGTGGAATTACTCAAGAAAGAGCAGCAAAAAATGCACTTTCAAAGTATAATTTGGATATACCAATATATGGAATGGTAAAAAATGATAAACATAGAACAAGAGCATTAATTAATGAAAAAAGGCAGGAAATACCATTATCAGAAGAACTTATGAATGTTATTACAAACTTTCAAGATGAAGTTCATAAAACTGCAATTGAATATCATAGAAAAGTAAGGGCAAAAAGAATTACAAAATCTAGTTTAGATGATGTTACTGGAATTGGAGAAAAGAAAAAGCAGTTATTACTAAAAAGATTTGGAAGTGTAGAAAAAATAAAAGAAGCAAGCATAGAGGAATTGATGGAAGTACAAGGAATAAACGAAGAACTTGCTAAAAAAATAAAAGAAATGTAAATGGTACTAAAAAAGATATTGATATATAATATTAAAAATTCCGTTCTCCACGGCGTTTTAGTATATTTGGTTTTAACAAATAACGTGACACACTATACTTTCGATAAAGAAATGTGACGCCTTTGGCTTACAGGTCGAACTCGTTTTTAATATTATATATCAATATCTTATAGTGTTAAATATATATTTATACGTATTTATGTTATTATATAGGTAAAAATCAAGAAGATTAGCGAAAAGTTATGACATTATTTAATAAAAAACAGTCATAATGTATAAATTCCTTTCATATATATATTACAAGAATATATTTGAAAGGGGAAATATAAACTATGGAATACGCAAAAGATGAAATATTCACAATCCGTTATAATGTGAAAAAGGACAAGCTTGAATATCCGATACGAAAGAGAATAAGAGAAAAAATACACCATCATAGAATATTATCACTATTTTTTATAATGGGAATAACATTTATGATACTTGATATTACATTTATATTTTATTTCTTCTCACTACTAACCAAAATATAAACTAAGGGAGATATTATGAACATAGCAAATAATTGGAAAGATTACGAAATACTAGATATGGCAAATGGCGAAAAACTAGAAAGATGGAACAATATTATATTAGTAAGACCAGACCCACAAATTATATGGAAAGAAAAACAAAATCCACAAATGTGGAAAACTGCACATGCTACATATAATAGGAGCAAACAAGGAGGAGGAGCGTGGGATTATAAAAAAAGCTTACCTAAAAGTTGGGAGGTAAAATACAAAGACTTAACATTTAATATAAAGCCAATGGGCTTTAAACATACAGGTCTATTTCCAGAACAAGCAGTAAACTGGGACTGGATGATAGAAAAAATTAAAAGCGAAAAAAGAGAAATAAAAGTATTAAATCTATTTGCTTATACAGGAGGAGCAACAGTGAGCTGCTTGTCTTCTGGAGCATCTGTATGCCATGTAGATAGCTCAAAAGGAATGGTAGCATGGGCAAAAGAAAATGTAACATCATCAGGATTGCAAGATAAAAAAGTACGATATATAGTTGATGATGTTATAAAATTTGTAAACCGTGAAATTAGAAGAGGAAATACATATGATGCTATTGTTATGGATCCACCTTCTTATGGTAGAGGAGCAAATGGAGAAGTATGGCAATTTGAAGAAAACATATCTGATCTTGTTTCATTATGTATGAAAGTATTAAGTAATGATCCATTATTTTTTTTAATAAATTCATATACAACAGGAATTTCAGCAAAAGTACTAGAGAATCTATTAAAAATAAATATGAAAAAACAAGCCAAAGGTACATTTTCATCAGGAGAAATTGGGTTACCTATGACAGGTTCAAGTATTGTTTTGCCATGTGGAATTTATGGACGTTGGGAGAAGTAAAATGGAGAAATTAAATGTAATATATGAAGACAATCACATAATCGTAGTACAAAAAATTCCAAATATTCCATCACAACAAGATAAAACAGGAGATATAGATATGCTAACACTGGTAAAACAGTATATTAAAGAAAAATACAACAAACCAGGAGAGGTGTACTTAGGGTTAGTACACCGTTTAGATAGACCAGTTGGAGGTGTTATGGTGTTTGCAAGAACCTCAAAAGCTGCTGCAAGGTTAAGTGAAGAAGTACGTAGCAAAATATTTAAAAAAACATATTTAACAATAGTAGATGGAAAATTAGATAGTACAACAGGAGTATTTGAAGATTATCTTACTAAAAATGAAAGGACAAACTTAAGTAAAGTAACAACAGAAAATAATAAAAATGCAAAATTTGCAAGCCTAGATTATGAAGTAATAAAATATGATGAAGAGTTAAATTTATCAGTTTTAAAAATTAAATTACATACAGGAAGACATCATCAAATTCGTGTTCAATTATCTAGCCGTGGACATAGTATTTATCGGAGACCAGAAATATGGAACAAGAGGAAGGCGGGAAACAAATTTGTTTATGGGCATATGAACTAGGAATTGTTCATCCAGTAACAAAAGAAGATATGAATTTTAAATGTTTACCACAAAAAATAGGTTCATGGAAAATACTAGAAGATGTAGAAGTATTTTAAAAAAGTGCATATATTTATTTTATACATTTCGGATTATAACCTTCCCACTGAGGCTGTAACAGGCAAAGCCTTAACAGCCTTCAGCGGTCCCCACGTGGTTAAATCCTTCATTTCTAAAATAAATATATGCACTTTTTATAGAATAAAAAATTACTCTATTTTTTACTTTTTGGTCAGATAGGGAATCTGCCCCTACAAGATATTCTCTAATTCTTTATTACCTACTATATCATATATTTCTAATTGTTGTATAAACATTTCATCAGTTGTTTTTGTATATAAATTTAAATTGTCGTTTTTCATTAAAATTTGTCTTACTTCCCAAAGACCAAGCCCAGTATTATGCGCTTTAGAAGAAAAGCCTTTTTCAAAAATACGTTCAATATCTATATTTTCATTTTTATAAGTATTTTCCACAATAAGCAACTTACGATTTTTGATTAAATCTTTTCTTAACTCTACATGAATAACTTTTTTGTCACATTCAAAAGCAGCCTCAATAGCATTATCTAAAAGGATTCCAAGAACTCTAGAAAATTCGTAAATTTTCATATTAAGAGTATTTAAATCTAAAAAGACATCTATATAAAAATCAATCCCTAATTTAGTAGCCTTATTATATTTAGAAGATACTATTTGATAAATAGATGAATTATTAATAACTTCAGGGTTTAAAGAACAAAGATTATTTAGTTTTTCAAAATCGCCAAATAATTGTGAATAATAGATTTTTAATCCATTCATATCATTTTTATCAATATAGCCACCAATAGCTTGTACAATATTTCCAAAATCGTGCTTGAACGCTCTTGTATTATCATATAATTCTTGCAAATGATGATTGTGTGAATCTGTTTGTTTTAAATTATTTGATAACTCATGTATTTTGCAAGACTTGTAAACACTATTTAAAAGAGCTAAAAAATAAACAAAACAGAAAAATATGTTAATAGCTAAAAATAAGGTTGAAACATTATTTGAACATGTAACAACAAGTTGTAATATAATTACACAAAATACGAAGAAAAAGTTTGAAATAAATACAATTTTAGATTTTTTATCCATAGAATAAACTAAGTTTAAATTTGAATTAATAAATTTAAAAAATGAGTTATGTAATAATTTCATCGTAAAAACCTCCAATTATTTTATCATATGTTACTGTTTTAAAAAGGAATTGATATGCAAAAATGTAAAAAAATTCCAAAAACGTTTATTAATATAACGTAAAATTTGTAGAAAGTCAAGAGAAAATGACAAAAAATGTAAAAAAACGTATATTTGTAGTCTTAAAGTATAGTAAAAATAAAAAAATTATGGTATACTAGTAGCATTAAAAAATAGGAGAGAGCATATGAGTGAAAAAATCGAACAAATAGTAGAAGATGAATTAAGAAAAGGAAGTACTTTTAAAGAAATTTCAGAAAAAATAGATAGAAGTGACAAAGTTGTACTAAAAATAAAAAATAGTTTAATAGAGAAAGGAAAATTGAGTGAAGAAGATATACGAAAAGGAAAAGAAGAGCGAAAAAGGATTTTTTTACAAACAGATCCTATCAATAAAAAAATAATGGAATATACATTAGCTGGACTATCTCAAAGTGAAACTTCTCAATTATTGGAAATTTCACAAGTTACAGTAGGAGTACATATAAAAGAATTTAAGCAATTTGGATTAATATCACAAGAAGAAATAGAAAAAGCACGAAAACATTATTTAGAAGAACAAAAAGAAGATAGCTTATTAAGAGAGCAAGTTTTAACTAATTTGAGAAAAGGAATAGTAAAAAATGACTTTGCGAAACAATTAGGGTTAACAGAAAGAGGAGCATATAGTATACAACAATCACTAATTGAAGAAGGGAAAATAACACAAGAAGAAATAGATGAAGCAGTTTTGCAATTAGGAAAGATTACTATGAGAAAGCAAAAAGTTTTAGAATTATTAAAACAAGGATTTAATTATACGGATACTGCTATAGAAACTGGTTATTGTATAGTGACAATAAAAAAACTAAAAGAACAGTTTGTAGATAATGGTCAACTAAATGAAAAAGACTATGAAGAAAAAAAGAGAATAAGAAAAGTAGAAAAACAAAATAATATAGGTGATATTGAGGAAAGTACAGATAGGATAGAAGAGATAATACTACCTATGCTTATGAGAGGATATGATACAACAATTATATGTAGAAAAACACAACTTGCAACAATAGATATAAATAGAGCGGTAAAAAGACTAATAAAAAGTGGAAAGATAACAAAAGAACAAATTGATATAGCAAGAGAAAGATATATAGAAGAAACGGAACAAAAAATTTTATTTGGACTAAGAAAACGGATATAGCCAAAGAGAAATTGTAAAAACATTCTCAGAAAATGAAATAACTCTAACTATAGTGCAAACATATATAAGAAAATTAAAAGAAAAGGGAATAATAACAGATGAAGAAATTGAAAAATATAAATTTGAAGCAAAACAAGGGGAAAATGAAAGAAATCAATTTGTAATAGAAGGTTTAAAGAAAGGGTTGTCAAGAAGAGCTATATCAGATTTGTATGAAGATAGATATTTAACAGAAAGTATGGTTAAAGAAACAATAAAAAAGCTAAAAGCAAATGGAACTGTAACAGATGAAGAAATAAGAATTTGGAAAGCGAATAGACAAAAGGAATTAAAAAAAGAAAAAAATAGAAATAAAAGAGAATATGATAAGCAAATAATAGATTTATTAAAAAAAGGATACCTCGAAAGAGAAATAGCAGAACAATTAGAAAAGGCATTGTCTACAATCTCAGTAAGAGTCAGTTTTTTAAAGAGCAAAGGAAAAATTACAGAAGAAGAAATACGAATTGCAAGGCAAAAAAGAAAAGAAAACGAAGAAAAAATAGCAAAACAAGAAGAAAATATGTATGAAGAATATATTAAAAAAGCAGTAAAAATAGTAAATTTAGAAGCTAAGACTTCAATAGAAAAAATTAATATATTTGCAACTGAACTTATTTATATTATGAGAAAGAGACAAAATAAAGGAGAATTGAAGTTAGAAGACTTAAAGGAACTTGATGATTTGATGTTTATGACTAAAACGGATGCAAAAGTAATATTAGATGTTGTAAGATTACATCTAAGTCTACATGACTATAGGGGTGGATTATATTTTCTAAAGTCAATAAATAGTATTTTAAATGGAGAAGATAAAGAAAAAATAAACCAGATAATAGAAAAAATGGAAGTAGGACAGAAAAAGAAAGAAGCATTCGAAATGCTTTCAAAAGGAGATAAACTAGAAGAAATATATAAGATAACAGGATTAAGTATGGTTGAAATTTTAGCTATAAAAAATAGATATATTAATAAAAATATAGGAAATGAAGTACCAATGAGTAACGAATTTTTTGGTATATAATTTTATATCAGTATAGTAAAATTAGAATAAATATGCTATACTAATAGTATCAAAAAGGAGGAAAATTATGACTAAAAATTTATACATTAGAAGATATAAAGGAAATGTTAAAAGAAATTTTAAAGCACACAGAAGTAGAAAAAGCGATACTATTTGGTTCTTATGCAAAAAATGAACCAACTGAACAAAGTGATATAGATATTATTATTGATAGTAATGGCAAGATAAAAGGACTTAAATATTTTGCCATAATAGATATGATTAGACAAAAATTTGACAAAGATGTAGATGTTATAGAAAAGATATAGATAAATAAATATGCTATATAATAATAAGTAATAAAAAATGGGGGAAGGGTAATGATAGATTTTACAAACGAGGTGGAAGAATTTAATACTTATAAGGGTTCAGAAAAAAAGAAAACATTAATATATAACAATAAAAAATACTTAGTAAAGTTTCCAGATCCAATTAGAGAAAAAAATAAAAATATATCATATATCAATAATGCTTTTTCAGAGTACATTGGGAGTAATGTGTTTAGAATAGTAGGTTTTAAAACACAAAATACAATTTTAGGAAAATATAACTATAATGGAA
>CANOGC010000032.1 GCA_947565445.1 uncultured Clostridium sp.
GAAGCATCAAAAGGAATAGAACCACTTGAATATATACAACGTCCAACAAAGGAAGAAGATAAAGAGAGAAAACAACTAATTGAAGCTATACGAAGAGCTCAAAATGAAGGAAAAGACTTAGATGCTCAAATAGAAGATGCTAGAGAAAATGCAAAAGGTCAAATATAGGGGAGAAAAAATATATGAATGAAAATTTACCACAACAATATAAAAATGATATTTTTCATAAAATTTTTAATAAATTAAGACTATTATTTTTTAGAAAAGAAAATATAGTAAATGAAAAGCAAATTGAATATTGTGATAATAACAATACTATTGATAATCAAAACAAATTTGTAAATGAATTAAAAGTAGAGAATAATATTGCAGTTAATTCAGTATATGAAAAGAAAAAATTCATGAAAGATTTAACAGATAATCCAGAATTATTAGAAAAATTTTCAATTGATAGGCTAAAAAAGATTTTACAATATTATTTAGCTGAAAATGAAAAGAAAAGAGAATTGCTAAAAAAGATTAATGCTTAAAGTAGTAGAATATAAAAGGGATATTAAAACTAGTATCTCTTTTTTCTTATCTTTCACCAACTTTTCGCATAAATTTTCTAAAAAAAGACAACATAAATATAGGTGATAAAATATGAGTATTTCTTGGATAAAGTCAAAAAGTGACAATAATAGTTTTCGCTTTTTTAAAAATATGGGTTTTGATGTTAATGAAATTGAAGATTTAGAAAAAACAGATGATGTAATTCGTGAACTAGTACGGAAAAAATAGAGATACAATAATATTAACAAATGAAGTAGCAAGCTTTTCAGAAGATATTATTAAAAAATACAATAAAAATGAAAACATTAATATAATTATTACACCAAACAAAGAGGAATAGGACTGGGCTACCTTGCATAATAATGAAAAAGTAAGAGGTGGTAAAAGTGCTTTCGCAAAATGATAAATACAATAACTTTGTTAATGAATTTAGCAGCATATTATATAACTTAAAGGTAGATATTCCATTTTCTGATTATATATTTTTATGTGTAGGTAGTGACAAAATCATAGGAGATAGTTATGGTCCATTAGTGGGAGAAAAACTAAAAGATGCCTTTAAAAATGTATATAACAATATAAAAATATATGGAACTTTAGATAATACAGTTTCAGCTATAAACTTAGAAAAAACAGTAGATGAAATATATGCATCATATAGGCATCCATGCATTATTGCAATAGATTCTGCATTAGCATCTGAAAATAGAATAGGAAACATAGTAGTATCAAATACTAAAATGCAGTGTGGAAAAGGTACAAATAAGAAGATGAGATGGGTCGGAGATATTAGCATAAAAGGAATTGTTGCAAAAGATTATAAAATGCCAAGATATAATTTTTCGGGGCTACAAAATACTAAATTAGGAGATGTAATTAGGCTTGCAGACATAACATCAAAAGGAATTTATGATGTAATAAAATATCGTTAAATTAAAATGTATATTCCTAAAAAATATGGAAAAAATCTATATAAAGTTTTAGGAGGATACATATGAATATAGATAATATGAAGAATATAGTTGTATTAAAGGATTTGCCATCAAACATGGTAGATGAGGCAATAATTATTTTGAAACCAAATGTGAAATTAGAAAAGAAAGAAGAGAAGAAAAAGGAGAATGTTAAAGTAGGTGCAAAAGGGGCAAGAAATCCAAAGGAATATATTATAAGAGAGGCAGAAGAAATAGTAAGCCAATATATTTCTAATTTGGAAAAACCAAAGCAATTGGAAATAACAAATAAAAAATTAATAGCAAAATATAATAGAGTAAAGACTTTGACGGTTTTGTTTGGATTAGTTGGTGCCTTTGGAATTATAGTAAATTTAATATAGAGAAAGTGTATATATTTATTTTAGTAATGGAGGATTTAACCACGTGGGGACCGCTGAATGCTGTTAAGGCTTTGCCTATTACAGCATCAGTGGGAAGGTTATAATCCGAAATGAATAAAATAAATATATACACTTTCTTATGGCATAGATTAAAGAAATAGTATAAAAATAACTGCGAACCGTCGCTATTCCCCAATGAAACTGTACAAAATGCTTGCGCATTTTGACGGTTTCTATTGGTCGCCCACTTATGGCTCCGAGATTCTTCGCAGTTATTTTTATACTATTTCTTTAATTAGCTACTTTCTTATGGAATAAAACACTTTTATCTAACATATATATTACAAAACAAATTATGTTAGATAGGGGTGCTTTTTTGTTGGAAAGAACATTAACAGGAGAAGAAAAAATAAGAAAAGCTGAAGAAATTTATAAAAGAAGAAGAGGCGAATATTCTTATGGAAGAGATAATAGAGCATTAAAAGTAAGTGTGAAAGAGGAAAAAAATTTTTCGCTATTTAAAAAAATGATATTACAAATTGCAATTTGTTTTGTAATTTACTTTATATATTATCTTATTCAAAACAGTAACTACATATTTTCCGAAGAAGTACTAGCAAAAACTAAAGAAATTCTTTCATATGACATAGATATAGCAAGCCTATATGAATATACAACTAATTTCTTTAAAGAAAAAATGACTTTAATAGAAAATGACACTACTCCCACAAACGAAATTACAGAACAAAATGCAGTAGATAATGAAAATAAAGAAGATAATGAAGATAATAACGGAGTTGGAGGAGCAGAAATAGATAATGCAGTAATAGAAGATACAAGCTTAGAGGGTTCAGAAAAGAAGGAACAAACAAATGAAGAATATATAAAAAGTAATTTTTCTTTTGAAAAGCCAGTAGAAGGTATAGTTTCATCAGAATTTGGACAAAGAAATTCAGATAATCCAATTGTAAGTAAAAACCACTTGGGAATTGATATAGCAGCAAATACAGGAACAGTAATTCGTGCAGCAATGGATGGGAAAGTTACAGTATCAAGTAAAATTGGAGATTATGGTCAACACATAAAAATTGTAAATAATGATGTAACAACGCTATATGCACATTGCAGTAAGCTATATGTAAAAGAAGGCGATGTTGTAACAAAAGGACAAGAGATTGCAGAAGTAGGAGAAACTGGAAAAGCAACAGGACCACATTTGCATTTTGAAATTATTAGAGGAATAACATATATAAACCCAAGAAACATATTGCAATTTTAGCATTCGGAGGGAATAGATGAATATAAAAATAAACTTGAAAATATTTTTATTTGCAATTATTTTTTATTTTACAAAACAAATACATATATATGCTTTGCTAATGCTTTTTGCATTTTGCCATGAAATGGGGCATTTACTATGTGGCATATTTATGGGATTAAAGCCAAAATCTTTAAAAATCATGCCAATGGGATTAAGTATTGAATTCGAAATTTATAGTAAAAATATAAAAGAAAAGTTGCAAATAAAGAAAATATGGATTGCACTTGCAGGACCAATAACAAATATAATGATAATGATTATTACTATGATTTTTGGTAAAAACATAGAAAGCATATTATATCAAGAAATAATTTATTCAAATCTATTAATTGCAATATTTAATTTATTACCAATATATCCGTTAGATGGAGGAAGAATATTAAAAGAAGTAATACATATTATAAAAGGAAGAAAAAAAGCAATAGAACTTACAAATTACATATCAAATATTAGCATGATAGTATTAACATTTGTTTCAAGTATTGCGATTTATTACTACAAAAATTTAGCTATTTTGTTTATTATAGTATATTTGTGGTGCATGATATTTATAGAAAATAAAAGGTATAACCTAAAAAAGAGAATTTACAAAATTATAGAAAACGGTTGAAATAAAATGCATTTAATAGTAATATATACATAAGAAAAATTAGGAAAGGAAAGTATAATATTATACTTATAAGGAAAGCAAATGATAAACTTAAAAAACAATCAAAAAGGAATTAGTCTTGTGACACTTGTTATTGCTATTGCGATTATGCTAATTATTACAAGCACACTAATTTATAATATTTCTACAGGAAGTGATATAAGAGCATTAAACAATATGTATAATGATATTACCAAATTAAAAGACAAAATAGATTTATATTATGCTACCCATCACACTCTTCCAATAATACAAGCAAATTATGAAAATATAAATAATATAAAAGAAATTAATCCAAATGACAATGACAAATATTACGTAATAGATTTAGAAGTACTTGAAGGCTTGAACCTAACTTATGGAAAAGATTATGCATCATATAAGGAGGGACATTCTAATAGTCTTATAGACTTATATATTATAAATGAGACAAGCCATAGTATATACTATGTAAAAGGGATTAAATTTGATGACAAAACATATTATACACAACCAGAGGAAAATACAAAAGTGACACTTCCAGAATGGTCAGATACTTATGAAAACACAAGAGAATATGTTGATGAAGATGGAAAAAAGGCCATTATCCCAAAAGGATTTAGTGTATCTTTAAAACAAGGTGAAAATAGAATTATAGATGGACTAGTAGTAAAAGACCAAAAAGGAAATGAGTTTGTGTGGATTCCAGTAGCATGGGTAAAGAGTGGATATAATAGGACTGCTTTTGCAGATGATAACTGGACATATTCGCAATCACAAGGTGATTTAGATGAAGAAACAAGTAGCTATATAATAGGTAGAACAAGCGATATGGATTATGCTTTTGTAGAGTCTATTTTAGAAGAGGAAAAGAAAAGTGTAGAAAAATATGGAGGGTATTATATAGGTAGATATGAAGCAGGGATAGACGGAAACTCTGTAAGGACAGCTGATGATATGGGAAATACAACTGATGAAATAGTAATAAAAAAAGGTAAAAATGTATACAATTATATTTCTCAAGTAGAAGCTAAGGAAAAAGCAGAAAGTTTTTATGATAAAGAAACAGATGGAGTAATTAGCAAGCTTTGTAGCAGTTATGCATGGGATACAGCATTAAATTTTATAGATTTAAAAGAAGAAAACAAAGGTTGGATTACAAGTGGAACAGGAGGAAATTATAAACAAGAAGTAGGAGGAACAGGAGTATTACAAAAAACAGGATATCATAGCATAAATAATATATATGATATGGCAGGCAATGTATATGAATGGACAACAGAAGATTATTATGGAAATACTACAGTAGTTTCAAACCGTGGAGGATATTACGCAAGTGACTTAGTAAATGGTAAACTTGCAAGCCCTGCAGCACTACGTAGTTACAATGATAAAACATACAGAGCAATAGGAAATGGATTTAGAATTACAGTATTTATACCAGTGGAAAAATGAGTTGATTTTAGGTAATAATTGTTGTATACTTATAAGAGAATATGTAATGAAAGAAGAGGTAAATATGACAAAAAAAGAGATTTTAGTAAATATATATAACAGATATATACCAGAAATCGATGCAACAGATGAGCAAATAAAGTTTTTACTAAAGGAATATAAAGACGAAAAAAGTGTAATAGCAATACATAATACAGATTTGGGGTATGAAACATTTTTTAATATAGGATTAAAAAATTCAACATATGCTAACCAAACATATGAAAGTGAAAGAACTCGAGAATTAAGTAATACAACGATGTATACAAATTCTTTAGCAGCACTACTAGCATATCCAAATGGAGATGGAAAAAATAGAGGGAACACAGCTATTATATTAAAAATACCAAGAGCTGTTTTTGAACAAAAACAAGGTATTTTTGAAACACTAAAAGATGGAACATATGGAATACCACCTCAATTCATTAAAGCAGCATTTTCCGAGGGGAGAGTTATAGAAAATACGATTTCATATGATAAAAAATACAACTCAAGAGAAGCAGAGCTATGTGAAGATACTATAAAAATGGAGGATAAAAAATTACAGGCAAAAATATTTAAAAAGTTATATTATAGAAGAAACAATTGGAGAGAAAAAATAAGGAATGTATTTAACAATAAAACAAAAAGTTTACCTGAAGCAAAACACGATAATACAGAAGATTTTTTTAGTAGAATAAGAAAAGGTGTACCTACATTAAAAAAACAAGCGGAGTTTGTAAGTGAATATACAGATAGGAACATAGATAAAGCACATCTAGACAAATCTAAAGATTCGTTTGACAAATGTATATAAATATGATAAAATAGGCAATGTTTGAAAAAAAGCATTGCTTTTTTCCTTACTCATACAAAGAGACCATATAGGAGTATGGGTTATAAGCCAAAAGGAGGTGAAATAATGAATAAATACGAAAGTGTTATCATTATTAATCCAAGTTTAGAAGAAGAAGGGTTAAAAAGCCTTATTCAAAGATTCACAGACTTGATTAATACTGATGGAAAAGTAGAATCTGTAGAAGAAATGGGAAAGAAAAAATTAGCATATGAAGTTAAAAAGAACAAAGAAGGATATTATATTTTATTTAACTTTGAAGCTAAACCAGAGTTAATAGCAGAATTAGAAAGAAATTACAGAATTACAGACGAAGTTATAAAATTTATTGTTGTAAGAAAAGAAGACTAATGAACCAAAAAATATTGTATTATAGGAACCTTTAATAAAAGAAAGGTAAGGTAAAAAATATGAACAAAGTAATTTTAATGGGAAGATTAACAAGAGATCCAGAAGTAAGATATACACAAACAAATAATACACTAGTAGCAAGTTTTTCACTTGCAGTTAATAGAAGATTTGTAAGACAAGGAGAAGAAAGACAAGCAGATTTTATTAACATAGTTGCTTGGAGCAAACTAGGAGAATTTTGTAGTAAATATTTTAAAAAAGGACAACAAGTAGGAGTTATTGGAAGAATTCAAACAAGAACTTGGGATGACGAACAAGGTGCTAAACATTATGTAACAGAAGTAGTTGCAGAAGAAGCATATTTTGCAGATAGCAAAAGAGATGGAGAAGCTGGAGCAAGCTTTGAAAACACATTTGGAAGTGCTGCAAGCCAAAGCCCAGAATTTGAAATTTCTTCAAATGATGATCTACCATTCTAAAAATATGCGAGAGAGGGGGAAATAAAATGGCAGACAAGAAAAATAATAGAAGAAATAATAATAGAATGAATAATGGTGATGAAGATTATAATCCAAAGTTTAGAAAAATGAGAAAGAAAGTATGTCCACTATGTGCAGACAAAAACTTTGTATTAGATTATAAAAATCCAGACCAATTAAAGAAATTTATTAATGAAAAAGGTAAAATATTACCAAGAAGAGCAACAGGAGCATGTGCAAAACATCAAAGAGATATTACCATCGCTATAAAAAGATGTAGACACATTGCAATGTTACCATATACAGAAATTTAAGATATATAATTAAATAAATATGAAAAAACCGTAGTTTTATAACTACGGTTTTTGCTAGTCCTCGTCATCATCCAATATACACTTGATGGCGATTTCTACCTGTTCTTCTGTAAAGCCAGCATCGATCAAAGATATACGTAATAATTTTTCTTCTGTGTTCATAGAATACCTCCATGTATTAACAATGCTATTACTAGCACAACACACCTATATAGGCTAATCTAAATATATTATAACATAAAAATAGTCATAATACAAATTTTACACAGTTTGCATGTTTAGACATAGTATAAATAGTAAATACTTTTTAAAGAGGTGAGAATATTGAAGCTAGGGATTGCTTTATCTGGAGGAGGAATTCGTGGTATTGCACATGCAGGTGTATTAAAGGCGTTAGAAGATAATAATATAAAACCAGATATTATAGGAGGAACAAGTGCAGGTAGCATGATAGCAAGTTTATATGCTATAGGGTATTCTCCATATTATATATACATATTATTTAAAAGGTATGCAGCCGAACTTGCATATGTAAGTGGAAGTCCTATTATATCTGGAATAGGAAATTTTATGATGAATAGAAAAAGTATTCTACAAGGATTAAAAGATGGAAAAAGCCTAGAAACTATTTATAACAAAATAGCATATAAAAAAGGAATTAGAAAAATAAATCAAATTAAGATGCCACTGGTTATCACAAGTGTTGATATTACAAATTCAAAAGAATATATTTTCACAAACTATATACCTAATAATGTAGAAGATAAATCACAATATATAACAGATATTACAGTTGGAAAAGCAGTAAGAGCAAGCAGTAGCTTTCCAGCAGTATTTGCACCTTGTGAATTTGGAGAGCATATTTTTTTAGATGGAGGGTTATTAGATAATACCCCTGTTAATGAAGTGAAAAAACAAGGAGCAGATAAAGTAATTGCAGTAAAGTTTGATGCTGACCCAGTTGATAAGGAAAGTAACATTATGGATATAGTAATGAAAACTATAGATATTATGGGTAGCAAAATATCAGAAGAAAGCTTAGAAATGAGTGACTTAGTTTTAAGTGTTTATACAGATAAAGTAGGGTTATTAGATGTAGAAAAATTAGATAGTTGTTATCAATATGGATATAATCATGTTGTAAATAATTTGGAAAAAATAAAGAAAATAGTAGAAGAGTAGATAAAATAGTCTAGCGGGCAAAAATTCACATTAAATTCACAATTCAAAACAAACAAAAACGTTGATATATAGACATAAATGTGCTATAATATAAATGTAACCAAGCAACTAGGCTCAATAAGAGCCTCACCGTCGTTATAACGACAGGAAGGAGTGATAACAATGCATAGCATTGCACTTAAGATTGTCAATAGGGAGTATGAACGGATAGCTTATAACGTATGCATCCCGACAATTTCAGAAGAGGACGTATACCTGATTGAAGGTATAGCGGATTCGTACAAAGAATTGAAGCAACAGAAAGGGAAGCACCCTAAAATGGAAGTTTTCTTAGAAGCTATTTCCGATGGAGAAGTATTGCAATCGGCAAATAAGTCAGAGGGGCATAAGGTGTTTAGTGAGTTGGCTAAAATGGAGGTCGACAAAATTATAGATACCATGGAAAGCTTAATAAGAAAATATCCTTCGGATGAGATTTTGTACAAAGCAGACTATGCATTGCTTTAAGGGAAAAGGCCTTCGGGCCTTTTTCTCTTGCTCAAATTTTTCTTGCTATTTAATAAAAAATATGTTATGATATGAAATATTAATTTTTATAGGAGCAAATATGTTAGAAGTATTATTAGATACATTAAAAGATAGTATTAAGTTATTGCCATTTCTATTTGTGGCATATCTTGTAATGGAATATATTGAACATAAAACCACAGATAAAACAAAAGATGTTATTCAGAAATCTGGGAAATTTGGACCATTTTTAGGAGGAATATTAGGAATATTTCCACAATGTGGATTTTCAGCGATGGCTGCAAATCTATATGCAGGAAGAATTATAACATTAGGAACTCTAATTGCAATTTTTCTATCAACATCAGATGAAATGCTTCCAATTTTATTATCAGAAGCAGCACCAATAGATGTTATATTAAAAATATTAGGAATAAAACTAATTGTAGGAATAATAGTAGGTTTTGTAATTGATTTAATATTAAGAAAAAAAGAAAATAAAGAAAACAAAATTGCAGAAATTTGTGAACATGAGCATTGTCATTGTGAAGAAGAAGGTGTTATAAAATCTTCTTTAAAACATACAATAAGTGTATTTATATACATTTTTATAATATCATTTATTTTAAACACTGTTATCTATTTTATTGGAGAGGACAACCTATCTAATTTAATATTAAATAAACCAATATTAGGACCAATAATTGCTGGAATAATTGGGCTTATTCCAAATTGTGCATCATCTGTACTATTAACAAAATTATACTTATCTAATGTAATTAGTGTTTCATGCATGCTTGCAGGTTTACTAGTTGGTGCAGGAGTAGGAATATTGATACTTTGCAAAGTAAACAAAAATGCAAAAAAAAATGCAAAAATTATAGGTTTATTATATGTTATAGGAGTAATTTCAGGAATAATATTAGAACTTATAGGAATTAGATTTTAGAAAAGGAAGAAAGATAGAATGATAGAAATTCCAGAGGAATATGTAAAAAGAATTGTAACAGTATTTGAAGAAGAGGGAGAAAATTGGCTAAATAGTATAGAAGGTTTAATTAAAAAATATGAAAATGAATTTGAAATAGAGCACTTAAACTATTTTAAACATAGTATGAATTTACTATTTGAGCGGATATTCTAAAAAATTGCAACAAAAAGTTGTTTTAAAGTTATGTAGACCTAATTATTCAGTTAATAAAGAGTATAGCATGTTAAAAAAATATGGTGAATTAGCATGTAAATGTATATATAAAAATGAAAAAGACAAAATTCTATTATTAGAGAAATTAGAACCAGGAGAAAATATAAATCAAGTTAAAAATAGAGAAGAAAGATTAAAATATTTTACACAATTAATGAAACAAACTGTCTTAGAAATAGATGACAAGTCATATGATACTTATGAAGAACGTATTGAAAAAGGATTTTCATGTGCTATGGAAAATAAGCAAAAATATGGAGAAACAGCTAGTTTTGTTCCAATTGCATATGAATATTATAAAGAAATTCAAAATTTAAAACTAAAGAAGTATTTATTGCATGGTGATTTAGGAGCTGGAAACATTATTAAAAGTGGTAACATGTGGAAAGTAATTGATCCACAAGGTGTAATATGTGAAGAAATCTTTGAAGTAATTAAATTTGTACGAAGTGAAATTGAAAATGATGATAATGTAACACAAGCAATAGCAGAAACGATAGAAGAATTATCTAGGCTAATTCCATATTCAAAAGAATTAATTGTAAAAGTAACATTTATTGAATTAATTCGTGTGAATTGTTGGAGAATTAGCGAAAATGATACTGGAAGATATGTTAATAAAAATGTTATGCTTGCAAAAGAAATGCTAAAATATTATAAACAAATCATTTAAAATTAATAAATATAGGGGCAAGATTTGTGTGCTTGCTCCTATATTCCCAATATTTCTTTAACTCTTTTTATATCATCATCAGTTGCAGGTCTAATACCTTCCAATTCATATTTGTACCCTAAGCTATCCCATTTAAATTTTCCCATAGCATGATATTTTAAGAGTTCTATTTTTTCTACATTTTTTAAAGAAGAAATAAAATGTTTTAATTCCATCAAATCTTTATCATTATCAGTAATGCTTGGAATAACTACTTGTCTAATCCACATAGGCTTATTTTGCTCACTTAAATATTTAGCAAAAGCTAATTCTTTTTCGTTAGAAAAACCTACTAACTTTTTACATTTATCAGAATTAATGTGCTTAATATCCAATAAAAATAAGTCACATAAATCAATAATTTCTTTTACTTTATCAGTTAAATCTACCATACCGTGAAGTATCAATTGCAGTATGAATATGTAACTTTTTTAATTCTTTTAATAAGGAAATTACAAAATCTTGTTGTAATAAAGGTTCGCCACCAGAAAGAGTAACCCCTCCATTAGAAGCTTTAAAATAGTTAGAATAATTAGTTATTTTCTCTACTAAATCATTTAAAGAAATAACTTGTCCTACTTGAGTATCCCATGTATCACGATTATGGCAATATTTACAACGAAGATGACAGCCTTGAAAAAACACAACAAAGCGAATACCTGGACCATCTACAGTGCCCATAGTTTCAATAGAATGAATTCTTGCCATATTACTTTTATCAAAAATTTCCATAAATTTCTCCTATAAATAAAATGTATAGGCGGAATCAATTTCCGCCCAAATATTTTCTAAATTCTTTCATGAATAGTTCTATGGATAACGTCTAGTTGTTGTTCACGAGTTAATTTTGTAAAGTGTACAGCATATCCAGAAACACGAATTGTAAGCTGAGGATATTTTTCTGGATGTTCCATTGCATCTTCTAGTAAACTTCTATTAAATACATTTACATTAATATGGTGTCCTTCACTTGCAAAATAACCATCTAACATAGAAACAAGATTATTTACTTTTGTAGTATCATCTTTTCCTAATGTATCTGGTGTAATAGAGAAAGTATAAGAAATACCATCTTGTGAAAATTCATATGGAAGTTTTGCAATTGAATTCATAACAGCCAAAGCACCATTTACATCTCTACCATGAATTGGGTTAGCACCTGGGCCAAAAGGTTCTCCAGCTCTTCTTCCATCTGGTGTATTTCCTGTAGCCTTTCCATAAACAACATTAGAAGTAATAGTTAAAATTGATAAAGTTGTTTTACTATTTCTATATGTTTGATATTTTTGTAGTTTTCTTAAAAATGTTTTTACTAAGTTTACTGCAATATCATCTACTCTATTATCATCATTTCCGAATTTTGGGAAATCTCCTTCTATTTTATAATCTACAGCAAGATCTGTATCATCACGAATTACTTTTACTTTTGCATATTTTATAGCAGATAAAGAATCAGCTACAACAGAAAGACCAGCAATACCACATGCCATAGTTCTTAAAATTTCTTGGTCATGTAAAGCCATTTCAATTGCTTCATATGAATATTTATCATGCATATAATGAATAGCATTTAAAGCTTTAATATAAATTTTTGCTACATAATCCATCATTGTATCAAATTTTGCCATAACTTCATCATATTCTAAATATTCACTTGAAATTGGCTCAAATCTTGGTGTGATTTGTTTTCCAGATACTTCATCTCTACCACCATTGATTGCATAAAGAAGTGTTTTTGCAAGGTTGCATCTTGCACCAAAGAATTGCATTTGTTTTCCAATTCTCATAGCAGAAACACAACAAGCAATACCATAATCATCACCCCAATATTTTCTCATTAAGTCATCATTTTCATATTGAATAGAAGATGTCTTAATAGATAAATCTGCACAAAAATCTTTAAAACCTTGTGGAAGGTTAGTAGACCATAAAACAGTCATATTTGGTTCTGGTGCAGGACCTAAATTTACTAATGTATATAGCATACGGTAAGAATTTTTAGTAACTAAAGTTCTTCCATCAATTCCCATACCACCAATAGATTCTGTTACCCATACAGGGTCTCCACTAAATAGTTCGTTATATTCTGGTGTTCTTAAAAATCTTACTAAACGTAATTTCATAACAAAATGATCCATAAGCTCTTGAGCTATTTCTTCAGTTAAAGTACCATTTTGTAAATCTCTTTCAATATAAATATCTAAGAAAGTAGTAACTCTACCTAAACTCATAGCAGCACCATTTTGGTCTTTTACTGCTGCAAGATAAGCAAAATATGTCCATTGAATTGCTTCTTTTGCATTACTTGCAGGAAGAGAAATATCAAAACCATATTTTGAAGCCATTACTTTTAATTGTTCTAAAGCTAAAATTTGATCATGAATTTCTTCACGTTCTCCAATTACTTTTTCAGTTAATACATCTATATTTAAATTATTTAATTCATCTTTCTTTTCTTCTATTAAAGCATCTACTCCATATAAAGCTACACGTCTATAATCACCAATAATTCTTCCACGTCCATAACCATCTGGAAGACCAGTAATTAAGTGTGAACTTCTAGCAGCACGAATATCAGGTGTGTATACACTAAATACACCATCATTATGCGTTCTACGTATTGTATTAAATATATGAGAAACATCTTTATCTACTTCTTTTCCATAAGCATTACAAGATTTTTCTACAATTTTAATTCCACCAAAAGGCATAATTGCTCTTTTTAAAGGTTCATCTGTTTGAAGACCAACAATTTCTTCTAAATCTTTATCAATATAACCTGCTTCATGAGCACTTATAGTAGAAATTGTTTTTGTATCAACATCAAGTACTCCACCATTTTCTTTTTCTTTTTTATACAATTCTAAAACTTCATCCCATAATCTAGTTGTTTTTTCAGTAGGATTTGATAAAAAGCTAGAATCACCATCATATGGTGTGTAATTAGCTTGAATAAAACCTCTTACATCAATATCAGATGTCCAATCACCTTTTTTAAATCCATCCCATTGTTTAAAATCCATAAATAACCTCCTTTTAAAATTTTATATACATTATTTATAATAACATAACTGTGTGCCGAAAGCAATCGGAAAATAAAAGAAAAATGAGATGTAACCAAAATTTAAAAAACAGAATAAAATATTACTTGATAGGAGTTGAGATAAATGTGGAATTTTATTTTAACAAGTAGTGTTTGGACTCTCGCACTTTATGGGGTATTTGAAATTATAAAAAATATAATATACATATGTTCATATACAAAAATGAAATCAGATGGCATATATATGGTAATTGCTGTTAAAAACCAAGAAAGAAAAATAGAAGGATTTATGCGTTCTATTTTATTTAGAATTCTTTATGGAAAAGAAGACTGCATAAAAGATATTATTGTAGCAGATTTAGATTCACATGATGAAACAAAACAAATTTTGTATAGAATGCAAAAAGAATATGATAATTTAAGAGTAATAGATTGGAAAGACTGTAAAGACATTATTGAAAATATAAGAGAAAATTAAATAATAAATAGAGTAATTTCCTATTTTATAAAAAAGAATTACCAATAAAGTTAATTATTGATAATTCTTTTAACTTAAACATTAACTTTTTCATACACATCTGAAAGACCAAATAATCTTCTTAGTTTGCTAAATAATCTTGCAATAATTCCTTGTTTTTTAGGAACTAGTGCTAAAGAAGGAGATACACCATTTTCAATCTCATTTCTTCTAATTTCTAAATCAGCCATTTTTTTTATGTAGTAATCATTATAAAAAGAATATGTATCTGTAAAGCCTATAAAATCTTTAAAATCATATAATTTCTTACGATAATCTTCAACTTGTACTAAAGTAGAAATTGCATTAAACTTTTTATCAAAATAACTTGTAAAAATAGTGTTTTGTGTTTCTAAAAATAGAGTTTGTATTTGTGAACGTAATTTTGAAATTTTATCAGAAATCTTTGTTATATTTTTAGAGTTTTCATCAGTATCTGCAAGTAAAGAAGCCTGAAAACTTAAACTATCTTCTAAATCCAAAATTTTATCTAAATTTGATTGTATATTATAAAATGTACCTTTATTAGTAAGCTGAATAAATTTATCTGTAAATAAATTATTACTATATAAAGTACTACTAAATAAATCGTATGTACCTGTAACATAAGCCATTTGAGCGAGTAAAGTACATTCAAGAGCATAATAAGAAGGGCTATAAGTAGGAAGTGTTATATCAAAATATTTTACTGTATCCAAATTTGAGTTTATTGCAAAAGAACTCATTAATTGAACAGCTGCTTCATTTAATCCCATTCCAGGAAGACTACTACTTGTAAAATTGCAAAAACCAAGACGAAGAAGATGATCCTTTTCATCACGGTATTCTTGAAGTGCATGAATACATTCGTGAATAATATATACATTTATACAAGATAAATCAGAAGTTTCATTAAAATAAATTGAGCGATTTTTGTAAGAATACTTTGCACAAGATAAAGAATCTGGAATCTTTGCAACATACATATGAAGCTTAGAAAGCCTCATAAATAATTCCTTTTCATCTAAATTATGATTAGGAAATGCATCTACTAATTTATCTGCTACTGATTTTGCAATTGAGTTAATAGTAATTCTATCTAAAGTTCTAACAACTTCAATACCTTCTTTTGTTAATTCTTGCTCTATAGTCATTTAAAAATTTCTCCTTTGTAATTAATAAAGACATTATACAACAAATTTATACAAAATGTGTTTCATAAAGGTTAAGAATATATTACGTTTATATGACGAAATAAAGATAGAGAGGTTGTTTTTTTCATAGTAATACTGTATAATAGTAATATTAAAAAGGAGATGGTTTTCATGGAGAAAAAAAGAATACTAACAGGAGATAGACCAACAGGAAAATTGCATATAGGGCACTATTTTGGATCACTTCAAAATAGAGTGAAACTTCAAGATATACATGAAACATTTATTGAAGTAGCGGATGTGCAAGCTCTAACAGATAATTTTAATAATCCAGAAAAAGTAAAAAATAATGTAAAAGAAATTGTAATGGATCAATTATCAGTAGGAATAGACCCAAACAAAGTAACATTTTTTTTACAATCTATGATACCAGAAATTGCTGAACTTACAGTATTTTATTCTAATTTAGTAACTATTGCAAGATTAGAAAGAAACCCAACTGTAAAAACAGAAATCGCACAAAAAAGAGAAATATTTGGAGAAAGTGTAACATATGGTTTTTTAGGCTATCCTGTAAGCCAAGCAGCTGATATTACAGCCTTTAATGCTACAATAATTCCAGTAGGAGAAGACCAATTACCACTTATAGAGCAATGTAGAGAAATTGTAAGAAAATTTAATAGTATATATGGAGAGATTTTGCAAGAGCCACAAGCATATTTAGGAGAAAATAAAAGAATTAAAGGGTTAGATGGAAATGAAAAAATGGGAAAATCTTTAGGAAATGCAATATATTTATCAGATTCAGAAGAAGAAATTTCGAAAAAAGTTATGAGTGCTATAACAGATCCAGCAAGAATAAAAAAAGATGATCCAGGAAATCCTAATATATGTATGGTAGCATATTATCACAATTTGTTTAGTAAAGGGGAAGTAGAAAACATTTGTGAGGAATGTAAAGCTGGAAAACGTGGTTGTGTAGCTTGTAAAAAGCAATTAATAAAAAATATTACTGAACATTTAGCACCAATTAGAGAAAAAAGACACTACTATGAAGAAAGACCAGAAGAGGTAAAAGAAATTTTGATGGAAGGGACTTTAAAAGCAAGAAAAGAAGCAACTATTACTATGGGGAAAGTAAAAGAAGCAATGAAATTAGATTATTTTAAAGAGGTATAAAATATGTTTACAGATTATGCGAAAATTACAATAAAATCTGGTAATGGAGGAAATGGGGCAGCAACATTTAGAAGAGAAAAATATGTAGCAGCAGGTGGACCAGATGGAGGAGATGGCGGAAAAGGAGGAAGTATTTATTTTGTAGCGGATAAAGATTTAAATACTTTACTAGATTTCCGTTATAAAAAAATATTTAAAGCAGAAAATGGGCAAAATGGCAGTGGCAATAATTGTTATGGAAAAAAAGGAGAAGACATATATATTGGAGTGCCATTAGGAACAATTATAAAAGACAGTGAGACTGGTAAAGTATTAGCAGACCTATCTTCTGAAAACCAAAAGGAACTAGTACTTCCAGGAGGAAGAGGAGGAAAAGGAAACGTACATTTTGCAACATCTACAAGACAAGCTCCAAGGTTCTCACAAGATGGAGAAAAGGGACAAGAAAAAGAAATAATACTAGAGTTAAAACTACTTGCAGATGTAGGGTTAATAGGGTTTCCAAATGTAGGAAAATCTACTTTTCTTTCAAGAGTTACATCTGCAAAACCAAAAATTGCAGACTATCACTTTACAACAATTATTCCAAATTTGGGAGTTGTAAAATCAATTTATGGAGACAGTTTTGTAATTGCAGATATACCAGGGATTATAGAAGGTGCAAGTACAGGTGTAGGGCTTGGAATTCAATTTTTAAGGCATATTGAAAGAACACGTTTATTACTACATGTAATCGATGTTTCAGGAACAGAAGGAAGAACACCAGTACAAGATTTTGAAATAATAAACAAAGAGTTAAAAGAATATAGTGAAAAATTAAGTACAAGAAAGCAAATTATTGTAGCAAATAAACTAGATGTTATGCAAGATGAAAATTTATTAAAGGAACTTGAGGAATTTGCAAAAAATAAAAATATGGAGCTATTTAAAATATCTGCTGTAACAGGAGAAGGAATAGATAACTTAATGAATCATGTAACAGAAGTGTTAAAACAATTACCAAAAGAAGAATTGATAGAAGTAGAAGAAAAAATGGTATATACTTTAGAAGATAAAGAAGAATTTAGCATTACTAGAGATGGAGATGAATACTTAGTAGAAGGACTAGCAATAGAAAGGTTAATGGGAAGGATTAATATAGGAGATAATGAATCTATGCATTATTTCCAAAAAGTAATAAGAAATTTGGGAATAGAAGATGAACTAAAGAAAAAAGGAGTAAAAGTAGGCGATACAGTTAAATTTTTAGAATGGGAATTTGAATGGGAAGAATAAAAATAAAAAAAGCAATTAGCTTTATTTTAGCTATATTGCTTTTTCTATTTTTATAGTACCAAAGTTATGCCAGTAGCATGGTATTCCATACTAGAGAAATATTAGTTTCGGTTATTTACCATTGTTCGTATATAAATGCCAATTTCTTCATTAGAGAGATTTAATATACGAATTAATTCTTTTAAAATATCTCGCCTTGGTAAATCTTCTTCTGTATCAATTCTAACATATTGTCTTAAACTAATTTTTAAAATTTCAGCCATTTTTTCTTGAGTATATCCTAATAATTTACGTTTTTCCTTAATCAAAATTATCACCTAGACAAATTATGGCATAAGTAAATAGAAATAAATATTGACATTGAACGTCATTAAATATATAATAATAAAAAATGACGTTAAATGTCAATAGCGAAAGGAGAAAACGAAAGACAATGAAAAAACAGAAAAACACTACAAAGACACACCCTATAAATGTAGGGGCGAGCATTACTCGTCCGAGGCTTCGGAGATATACCCAAAACAAATAACGCCAAGGGTGTCACTCTAATAGCATTAGTAATAACAATAATAATTCTATTAATCTTAGCAGGAGTAGTACTAAACTTAACTTTAGGAGAACATGGAATATTAAAAAGAGTAGAACAAGCAGGAGAACAATATAAAATAAGTGGAATATTAGAAAAGCTATAACTAGAAAAAGTAGATTTGTATGCGAGGAAGAATGGACAAACACCAAGTTTAGAAGAATATGTAGACCATTTAATAAATAAAGGAATAATAACACCATCTGATGTGACAGATGTAGATGATAATACAAAAAATATAGTAATAGATGGATATGTATTTACAGTTGTAGAAGAAAGTGGAAATATAAAAATAACATATCAAGGAAAAGACACAAAAGAGCCAAGAATAGCAAAAAATGATATAATAGGAACAACAATAGATAGTATAAGTGTAAAATTAGTTGTTAGCAATATAGATGTAGGAAGCTATAAATATAGTATAAAAAATGTGACAACTGGAGAAACAAGTTTTACAGAAGTAACAACATTAAGCACAAGTGAATATACATTTACAGGGTTAACAATAAATAATGAATATATAATACAAGTAGAATTAGTAACAAGTGAAGGAACAGACATAAAAGAAACAAGCACAATAAAAACAGAGCCACCAAAAGTAACATCTATAACCTTAGATAAAACAAATATAGAATTAATAAAAGGTGGAACAGATACAATTACAGCAAGCGTATTACCAGAAAATGCAATAGATAAAACAATAACTTGGACAAGTAGCAATGAAGCAGTAGTAACAGTAGATAATAGCGGAAACATAACAGCCATAGGAGAAGGATTAGCAATAATAACTGTTACATCGAATGAAGTAACTACAGTAACTGCCAACTGTAATGTAACAGTAACTTTACCACCTCCACCAACAATAGGAGCCGGAGGAGAAACACACACAGCAAAACAAATACAATACACATGGGAAGAATTAAACAGTATTTCAAAAGTAATATCAGACAATTACGGAACAGAAACAGGAAAAATAAATAATGACACAGCAGAAGTAAATGTAAGCATAAATGGAAAAACAGATACATTAGGAATAGGAGACTGGACAACAGTAAATGGAAAACAAGTAAGAATATTAGGATTTAACCATGATGAATTAGCAAATACAGATGCATATGGAGAAGGAGAAACAAACACATACGCAGGAATAAGCTTTGAATATGGCGAATGTATAACAACAGCAGTAATAAATAGTAACATAGCAAATACAGGAGGATGGGAAGCGTGTGAATTAAGAAGTGTATTGAATAGTACCACATACAATGTGTTAGAAAATAGAGAATATATAAAGCAAGTAAATAAGAAATATTTATCAACATATAATAATGGAAATAGTATAACGATTACACAAGATAAATTATGGTTATTATCTTTTTCAGAAGTGTATGGTTTTGAAAAGGGATTTCCACTAATAAGCAATATGAGTGTTCCAAGAGAAGGAACACAATATAAATATTATAAAAAAATTAATGGAAATCCAACAATAAAAAATCCACTTCTTGTTAAGAATGGACGTTGGTGGTTTCGAACTAGGTATGGTGATTCGTACTATGCATATTGCAATGATGATGGTAATAGTGGGGGAAGTCCAGCTGATGAACGAAACCGTGGCGTTTCGCCGGGATTTGTAATATAAGGAATGTTATAGAAATTATTAAAAACAACAAATATCTTTACGATATAATAAAACAATCGTAAGGGTATTTATTGTTTGGCTTTTATTGTCTAAAAATGTCGAAATGTTTTTGTTGCAAAATAATAAAAAAGATGTATAATAAAAAAGAATTAAATCTAAAAAATTAGAAATCAAGAAATTAAAATTCAAAACATCAGTGTAAAAAGCAAAAGTAAAATGATTCTTAAAAAATCAAGAAAAAATTTGAAAATAATAGTGAATAGTAGGAGGTAATTAAAATAAAAACTAGTCAAAAAGAGAAAAAAACCAAGAGATATATTGACAATAGAACAAACATATATTATGATATATTTAGAAGAAAAGATATAGCAAAATTTACATATTATGATTATTTGTATATAGAAAGACAAAAAACAATACATTGTTCTGAAATAAGAGAAGAAGGTGCAATATATGAAGCAATAAGTTCTAATAGCATACACAACGTACATGATAAAACATTTAGAAAAATATTAGGTAACAAAATAAATGCTACTTACACTATAAATAAAGCATTAAATTTAACAAGACCAATAGAAGAGGAAGAAATAGAACAATATACAAATAGATATATAACAAATGAATATACAGATAAACAAACAGATATAGTATACAAAATGAAAAATAAAGAAATATACTTTTTGATAGAGCATCAAAGTAGAGTGGATTATTCAATGAGTTTTAGACTAGAAGAATACAAACTAGAAATAATGAAAAGTGCAATAGACAAAGAAAAGATAAAAACAAAAGAATATGAAGTGCCAACAGTAATACCAATAGTATTATATACAGG
>CANOGC010000033.1 GCA_947565445.1 uncultured Clostridium sp.
TTATCGCACTCATCTCCATAACTAATTGGATTTTCCAAATCTCTTATTATTACTTGCTTGTCCTTATTAGTTATTAGATGCAAGTTATTTTTTATAAACTCACAGGTCCATTGTACTATGTATGTTCTTCTGCCGAGTGCATATCTTTCTGCACCTACTATCATTGCACTTATATCTTCTAATTTTCCATTTAGTTTAATTTGCATATTAATTGTCCTCTGCTTTCTTTTTGAAATATTGTTTTATACACTCTCCACAACCTTTTTCTGTTATACAGTTTTTACATTTACTATCATCAAATCCTTGCTTTCTTAAATAATAAAATGTAGTACCTGGTGTGCTAGTTGCTACTTCTTGTATTAGTTTTGTCATTTCATTTATTATTTTGCTTTTTTTGAAATTACTTGCAGCTAATTTTAGATTCTCTTCATTTCTTTTATCTATTACTTTGTTATTTAGTCTTTTCTCAGTTTCTTGTTCATCTATTAATTTTAATGCTATTTCTAATGCTTCATAGTCTTTTCTAAATATTTCATCAGTATCAATATTTGATTTTGCATTTTCCCTTAGGCTTATTAGCTGTTCTATCATTTCCGGTTTGGTCATTTTGCACCTCCTTCACATCTAAACTTATAATCACTACAACTATGATTTTGATATGTATATGTGATGTGTTTATCACACCATATAATGCTAGGATTTTTTTCTTTATATCCACAATTATACTTGCAATTATTACAAGTACCATCATCTATAATTTCTTTACCTGTTGGAAATTCAATTATCATTATTTTTAACCTCTAATACTTCTAGTATTTTTAATACATAATATCGTTGCCCTCGTATTGCTCCCCATTCTTCTTTTCCTTCTCCTACTCCTAATTCACACTTACATTTTATAGATGGTGAATTATAACTATAACCATTTCTAAAAACAATTTCTTGTGGCATAGTCCTATCTCCCAAATACCAAATTGTACCTTCTTTGTTTATGTGATAATTATAAGGAAATAATTTACTAAATCTATTATTGTAATATTCTTTGACTTCTCTGTATTCCTCTTTCTTTTCTCCTTTTACAATCATATCGAACCACTTCTTTTTTATTGGTAATACTAACATTATTGTTCCTCCTTAATATTAATAGCATCGCAAGCCTGGCAATATATACATGGTTCATCATCATTAAAAAATGAATATCCTAAGCATTTTCCTGTATGTCCATCTTCATTAAAGCAATATTTCTTCTCTTTATTTAAACCATTTTCTTGCATTATTTTTAAATTTTGATTTTCTTTTTTTAATTGTTTTATTTCAGCTTTTAAACTTACATTTTCTTTAACATAATCTAAAATATCTTTATCTCCAACATTTTCAACTTTACTATTTTCAATAAAGTTTAATATTTGCCTTGTTGCTATTTTTAATATATTTACTCTTCCACCTGCAAAAATGTAATTATCTAAAATTGCTTTTTCTAATATTAATGCTGATGATTCTAAGTCAATTCCTCTTAGAATATTACTTTTAGCTTGTTCTAGTTTTTCTATTTCTTCTTTACTTACCATGTTAACACCTCTATTTCTAATATTTTAATTTATGCTCTCTTGTATAATTTGATAAGCTGCAAAGTAGTATAGTGTTGCTCCTCTTCCCTTTTCACAAGGCATATAACAGTATTCTCCATATTCACTACTAGCAAAAAAATCTGATTTTTGTATCCTGTAATATCCTTCTTGTATATCTGTAATGAGTTCTATATCTTCCATAAGTTCTTCTTGTAATATTTTTTTGAAGCTATCCTTATTGTTGTTGCAGTCTTTTGCTCTTAAGCATCCTACTGTATGATAGTATTTGTTATTGATCCACATTTCATTTGTTATTCTCATCATTATGTTTTCCTCCTTGTATCAATATTGTTTCCATTTGTTTTATTCAATTTTCCACTTCAATATTTATCGTTTCTATAACTTTCCATACTGCTAATGGTGTATATTTTATTTTACTATCTTGAAAAGTTCTAGCAACTATTTCAGCATCATTTCTTTGCATTCTACAACCCATCAATAGCTTTTTAAACCTTTTTCTTGTAATTCTATTTAATCCATGCATTTTTAAAATTTGTCTTACCCTCTCTTTTGGCAATTCAATTGTCATAGATATCTCTCCACTATTCATATTTTTTTCTGTATATCTCGTAGCATCTATTGCATCATCTTCGTTGCTTTTTGCAACACTTATATCAATTGCTTTAAGTTCTTTTGTTTCTTCATTTTCATTTGTTTGCACAAATATTTTTCCTTGCTCAATTTTGTTTTCTTCTGTTGGCATATTCTTAATCCTCCTTATCAAATTTTTCAAGTATGTCTAATAACTTTTCGAGTTCTGGGTTTCTCCAAGCATAACTCACACATACATGTGCTTTTTCGTGATAGTGATGTCCATTTTCTTCTAAATGTTGTTCTGCACTTTTCTTTGTTAAAAAAGCATTTTTTAATTCTCGTTCATGATGTCCATAACTCATATCAAATTTTGCTTCTTTATAAATCTCTATAATTTCATCTATATCGTAATTTTCTATGACTTCTTTCCTTAAATCATCTAAATCTATTTCAAACGCTTCTGGATAATCTATTATGTATTGTTTCATCTCTTCTAGTGTATCTATTACATTTCCATCATTATCATATATTTTTACGTCATCAAATCCTTGTGAGTCATCATTATCCCATCTCATATTTATATCTAATATTTGATATATTACAGGCTTATTAGTGCCTCTTCTATCTTGAGTTTTTAATTCATGTGCTAATTGTTTTAAAAATCTTATTTCTTCTATTGTAAGAATTTCTTCCATCTTTTTTCTTTCCTCCTTATCATTTATTTAGTAAACTCAAAAATTCAAGTCCTTTTTCTGTTTTGCAAACTATTGTACTTTTTTCTACTAATCTTTTAAAAGCTCTTCTTGTATATAAATGTGTTCCTAAATTATTCTTTTGAATTGTATTATCAAATACTTTCAAAATTTTAATTCCTGTATGTAATTCCCATTCTTTTAAAGTATGTTTTTCTGATTTATTGAATGGATTAAAATTATTAAACATATAAAACGTTTTTTCCATTAAAATTCCTCCATTTTTTTAACTTAAAATCATAACAAAAACTACAATGTCTATTATCAAAATATATTACTTTGTTTTCTAATATTTGGCATTCAAATTTCCTTGATATTCTACTTCTATATTTTGCTACATAATATTCCAGTTCGACTATATCTCCTATTTCTATTAAATTAAATAATTTTTCTTGAAAATTATTAATTGCTACTATATCTACCCAACAATAATCTCCATAAGCATAAAATACTTGATTTCCTTTTATGTATTCCATCTTAAATATTTCCCCTGTTGTTGTTCTAACATAATCGCCTTTTTTTATATTATCTCTAACATATAACGCATATCCTACATTGCTTCTATCTTCGCCGAAATTCTTCTCTACTTATACACCTTTTTTGCATTTTTATTCCTCCTCGTTTTTTATTATTTGATGTCTGCAGTTAATGTGAAATGGTGGAGCATTTAAACATTCTAATAACCTTCTTATTTTCTGTAATTCTTCTAATATGTATTCTAAACCTATTGCTATTGAATATATAATTATAGATTCTGCAATTGTTATACTTTTAAAAAACATAAGAATCATAAGTAAAATAAATAATACCCATTCTATAAAATCTCTTTTCATCTTCACACCTCTATTTCTTCAATAAATTTTGGTTTTGTTTCATCTAGTACAATTATTTCTTTTTCTCCTCTTCGCAAAAACAATGCGAGGACATCTCTTTTCTTTACTTCATATTTTGTTATAACATTTACATTTCTTTCTTTTGCAAATCTTTTTGCTATTTCTAAGTCTAATGTATAAGCTATCCATTGTTTCTCTCCTGGTCTTTTGGCTCTATATACAGTTATGAAATATGGTAGATATTCAAATTCTTTTACTTCTGATGGTTTCATTATGCTTTTTAATCTTTGTGGCCTATCTGATGAGAATAACTTTTTCCATAATTCAATATCAGAAAAACCTGTATAACTTACCCACAATGTAGATAATAAAAACCAATATCCATAATGCGTCAATTTGTCGCAATTCTCACTAAAATACTTTATAGCCTCTGGTGTTTCTTCTCTTTTCATTAATTGTTGTGCCATGTATTTATCATTAAAATTAAACCTAAAATAAGGCGAAACATCATTATACATATCAACATATACCTCCATATAATTTTTTAATTAATTCTATCGTTTTGTTCGCTTGAACATACTTTCCATAATTTGTATTATGATTTGTTCCTTTTACCATTTCTACTTGTACATCTTTTCTATCCCTCTTTAATTGGTCCATTAATTGTAATAGCATTATTTCAATATCCGTCTTTTTTGCTGTTTGTACTAAACATATTATTCCTGCTCCTACAATTAAACCTATAAAGAATACTAATATAAAACCTAAAACTATCACTTTTCATCTTCCTTTCTACAATTTTAATTGTTCGCCTGTCATTCCTAAAGTTTTATGTATTTGTTTTATTGCCTCTTGTGCTTTTGGAGAAATTAAACGGAGATGATTTTCACATTGTTGTTTACCCTTGAAGTTTATATCTTCTAGTAAATTGCAACCTGCACATGTAACGCATACCCCTGTTATAGGTGGATATTTATACATTTTCATCATCTCCTTTTCAATTTTTATATTTCTACAAAATTTACACTATTAAATCTTCTCTCTGGTAGTTCTTGTAATACAACTGATGTATAGCTTTGTCCTACTTCTGTATATGCTACTGTATATATTTTTCCAATTTCTAGCCATTTTTTAACAGCCTCTTGATCTCCTGTATATCCGTTTTGTGCTGTTAGTTCTGTAACTTTTACCTTTGTTCCTGGATGAGCCCTTATATTCATTGTCTTGTCGTCTGGAAAATCTGGTATTTCTAAATCGTTATTGTTTGTTATATCCATATATTTCACTCCTTTGCATATTGATAAAATTCATTATCTATCATTGAAATACACCAAATACAATATTGACATCTTGGCTGATAGATTCTAATGCAATTCTCTCTTTTTGCTATTCCTATTATTTCAGAACCTATAATATCTTCAAATTCTTTTAGTTCATCATAATATTTTTTTAATATCTCATATACCTTATCTATGTACTCTGGAAATTTCTTAAATCTCATCAACTTTTCTTCTATTTCGTGAAGTGTTAATATCCTTCCAAATGTTATTTTTTTGTAATGGCTGTCTATTAAAAATTGGCTTGATAATTCGTTTAATTCTGCTATAATTCCTTTTTTTGCTACTTTCGTTATCGGTATATCAAATATGCTCAATTGTTTTTCCATTATTGCTTGCATTTTTCTTATTCTCCCTTCAAATGCACTTTCTTTTTCTCTATTTGTGGAGTTTTCTTATACCCTAATTCATAATATGTATAACTTATTTTTGCTTTTGTTTTTGGATCCTCAAATAGTATAAAATTAGGGTATCTTTTAATCTCCTTCAATAGCCTCCCATTATATTTTGGTATTACTATCATTCGTTTGTTTCTCCTCATTTTCCACTTTTTCTATACATTCTAAAGCTGTTCTCAAACTTTTGTCTGCTCTCTTTGTATCTGCATCTTGCAAATCTCCATTTTGTGCTATATATACTAATCTTTCATTTATCCAATTTTTTGTATCTTGTAAATTTTCCAATGTTCACACCTCCAATATTTTTAGTTTGAATTTATCTTCTAATGCTTTTTTCTTTGCAATATATTCTTTTGTTTTAAATCCTTTTACATCTATTATGTCTGTTGTTCCATCATTGTTAAATACTATAAAATCTGCTTTGTATTTTAAATTCGCTGCTAATATAAATATAGGTTGTAAACAATAGCCCCTTATTTCTCCT
Source organism: uncultured Clostridium sp. (assembly GCA_947565445.1). Lineage (GTDB taxonomy): Bacteria > Bacillota > Clostridia > TANB77 > CAG-508 > RGIG8482. The sequence goes on from CANOGC010000033.1 coordinate 5,967, forward strand.
GCTAGTAATCTCATTTTTAATTCCATGTAATAATCCGCTTCTTTTTTGCTATCAAACGTTTGTCCATCTACAGATGTTTTTACTGCACCATATTTACTTTTTTTGTTTCCTTTTTTCTGGTATTCTTTATATTGTTCAATACTCCAATGTTCTTGATTACTCATTTATAACACCATCTTCTTTTTCAAAACAATATGGTTTTATTTCTGCATGATAACAGCAATCTCCTAAATATTTACTACTATCATTACAACACATTCCGTTTATTCTCCACTTACATTCTTCCATACTCTCTATTTCTTCTAAATATGTACCATCACTATTTCTACTTAAAAATCTACTCATCTTTTCCCTCACAAAATACACAATCTTGGCATTCTCTTATTTCTTCGGCTATATAACTACTACTTGTTGGAACATCACAATTTAAATATAATGCTTCTTCACATTCTTTTTTATATCGACTGCAATACATTTAAAATCGCCCCCAACTTTCAACTTGTTTATATGCTGTTCTCATTCCACTATTTTTATTTAACATTGGTATAATTTCATTTATTTCTGGAAACTCTTTTTTTAATGATTCAGCAACATCTATTAAAGTTTTTACCATTTGGGCCATTTCGATAGGACCACCATTTCCTTGCACTACTGATATAGGTCCTACCTTAAGTCCTTTTGTTACTACTACTTCACAAGTTAGACAGTCATTATTTTCTTTAATTCTATTTATCTTTTGCATTTCTCTAATTTTCATTAAATCTGCATCATACATTTTCTGCTTCCTCCTTCTTTTTCTTTGCACATTTTAAGTCTTTTATAACTCTTGGTGTATATTCTCTTGTTTCCTGATTGCTTTTTAAAGTATCTATGTTGCTAATAGCTTGCCTTGTATCAGCTATAATTCCTTTAGTTATATATTTATCTGTATATCCTTTTAATGTGTTTACTAATTCTAATTTGTCTTTTAGTTGTCGTCTTTCTTTTCTAGTTTTGATAAGTGCATTAGCCACTTTTATTATTTCCCTACCATTTAATTTTGCTAATTCTAATTCATGTAAATAATCTTCTTGTTCTGCTCCTTTCAAATCTATTTTTGTTTCTAACTCTTTTTTTACATCATCTAGACTTTCAAATAGTTCTTCCATTTCTAGCAATAATATTTTTGATTCTTCTATATCGTCAATCTTCATAAATGTTCCACCTTTCCTTTGTATATTTTTTAAGGTTGTGTTTGTTTCTAAAAACTAATACTATGTATATAATTTATTAGTTTGAATTATGTTTACTACTAATTAACTTTAGTTTTACAAGTGTATCTATAAGTTCTTGTATTGTTTTACATCTTCTTAACTCTACTAATATTGCATCTGCATATGCCATACAACCTATTATAAAACCTAATATAAAAATCACTATATACATCATAATTCCTCCTACATACTTATATGCATGCCTGTCCTTTCTTTCCAAACAGTACAAGTTTCAAATAATCCTTTTTGTTGTGCAGTTAATAGACAATGTGGAAATTCGCTATTTAGTGTAGGAATACACCATTCGCAATTTTCACAGGTTCTTAACTGCCTTGATATAAGTTCATCTTCACTTACAGCCATGTTATTATCCTCCTTCTGCATTAGTTACTTCATCTATTATTGTATTAGTATCGTATTGTTGGCTTAATTCAGTCTGCTCTATTGCTGATAATATACATTTTTTGAAATAAGCCTTTGGTATTTGTATTTGTGATTTAGTATTTGCAATAGCAAAATTCTTTAATGCGTATAGTAATTTTTTAGAATTTATTTGTATTACTTTTTCTCTAGTATCTAGCTGCATATACATTTCTTTTAATATTTCAGTTATTTCAATAGCAAGTTCTGGAGAAAGAACATGCATTTCACATTTAGATATAAGCATATCAAAATCTATCTTTTCCATCTCATCCATCATATCATCCAAAGTTTTATTTTTTTCTGGCACATGATTAGATGGATAGATAGATTTCAATTTGTGTATATTAATTTCTTTTTCTCTTTCGATTTCACTTTCACTTTCTCTTTCTCTTTCGATTTCTCTTTCTCTTTGTGTATTATTGCTAACATCTATTGAGTTATTGTTGACATTAACCCCGTTCATTTTGATTTTCTGTATTAATATTGTTGACATTAGTGCCATAATCTTCAGTTTTTACAAGCAGGTATTCTTTTATAATCTCTATCTCTTTTCTTCTCTTGCATACAGTAAAATACCTTTTTTGAATTCCCTTACTTGTCAAAATATTGCACTTAGAATACAGTCTTTTATCAAAAATATTTATTTCTAAACAGAAATTTATAAACTCATTTATTTTTTCTTCTGACATTCCTATTTCTTTTTTTAATAAAATTGCACTATATTGATTCCATTCTAAATAATACCCATTTGAATATATTTTTTGGAATAGTCTAACTATAAATCCAAACCCTAATATTCCATATTTTGATTCCAATATTTCAATTTTATTATCTACATTTACATCTAACGGAAAATAATCTAATCCCTGTTTTTTAGGTCTTGCCAACTAAATCACCACCTATTCACTTACCTTTTTTACTTTAGTTTAATTACTGGTTCTATCACTAATTTTAAGTTATTATTAATAGCAAATTCTACTAACATTTGTGTTACATCTATTGATAGATTTGTCGGCACAATTACTGTTTCAGCAGTATTTATATCTACAATAGTTACTTTGGCTTTTGAATCATTACTATCCATCTTTTTCTCCCTTCTTTTGTACTAAAAAATCCATAGTAATTTGTTGATTTTTATATACATCATTCAAGTATTTTCTTTCACAAACTGGACCGAATCCTTTTTGAATACTTTTCCATGTTTTTAATTCCTTGCCACACATTCTACAATTAAATGATGTATCCTGTATCTCAGAACATTTCTTTAATGCTTTTATTCCTAAGCTAATGGCCTTTATATCATTTAAATATATCTCATCAGATTCATTGTTTTGTACAAAACTAAGTCTATCTTTTTTTAATTCTTCTAATTGTGTTATTGCTTTTATATTATTCATATTCCCTCCACTAAAATGGATATAATCTTAATTCTAAATTTAATCCTGGTGTTGCAATTGTTGTTGGTATTCCTGTAGTTTCATATACTGTACTTTGCATTATTTTTTGATTTGAATTTGTATCTGATAAATGGCATAATACAATATTTTTTGCATATGTTAAGTCATTAGATTTTAGAAATTTAATTAAATTATCTAAACTAAAATGGCTCTCCAATAACCTACTATATCTAGTTTTATTTATTACTCCATTTTTTGCATTTTCTTTTGCTATTTCTTTATTATAATTGCACTCTAATAGTAGGTAGTTTAATTTACTAAATTTATATTTGATATAGTATGTATCTGTTGCGTATAGTAGCTTTTCTCCTGTTGGTTTATATTGTATTAAATATCCGCAATGGTTCCGCTGCATCATGCTGTGTATCAAATGGTAATATTATAAAATTACCTATTTCAAATTGCTGTAATGCCTTTATAATTTTAAATCTGTGGCCAGTTAGTTCTAATTTCTTAAATGTTCCACTTGATGCATAAACATCTATACCATTTAGTGCAAAATTAGGGGCATATTTTAGATGATCCATATGTTCATGTGTTATTAGCACTCCCTGTATTCCTTGTAAATTAAACTGTAATTCTTTTTGTACATTTTTGAAATTGATACCTGCATCTAATATCAATTTTTCATTTTTATTTATCTCGATTAGGTAACAGTTTCCTGACGAACTGCTACCTAATACTTTGAGTTTCATTAAAATGATGGCCTATCGTTTTGGTTTTCTTCTGTTGTGTTTTCCTCTGATACAGTTTGAGGATTTTCTGTTTCTGCCTCCATTGTTTCTTCTTCAGTAGTTATATCTATCAATTCTTTATTTGCATTAGCCTCGATTTCATATTCTACTTCTGCTTCTTTCATCTCTTCATCAGATGTTTCAAATGCTTTCTTTATCATATTCAAATTACTATCATCTTTGGTGTTTATGTAATACTTGCATATTTTATTTATAACCGTTCTTTTGCTCATATCTTCTGTAAATTGTGAATGTGTGCTCTCTTTACCATCTGGATTTAATTTTGATTTTCTCCATGATGTTCTTATTTGGTCCATTGTCATTATCAAACTTTCTTCTGTATTGTCATTGTATAAAATAGTTGCATATGCTCCCATTATTTTAGCTTTGTTTATATTTTCAAAACTTCTTGAGTGTGAAACTATAATAGTTTTTCCTCTTCTTATTTCTGTTTCTACTTTATCTCCTTCGTATATTACTTCTGCTGTTATATCCTTAATTTCTCCAAATTGTTTTGCTACAGCTATGGATCCAAAATATGATCTCATTAGTGTTAATTGTTTTCCGTATGGTATAAAATAGCATTGATTTTTCATAGGGTTTAGTCCTTGTATAACCATATTTAGTAAAGCATTTGCTATACTTGGTTGAGTACATACTTCTAATGCTAATTTGCCGTCTTTATCTTTAACTTCTTGTAGTTTTAGCCATGCACTTTTCAATGCATTTTCTGGGCTGTAATTATCTGGAAAGTATATTTGTCCATTGTTTTGAAATTGATGTATTTTATTTAATACATTGTCTGTGATATTTCTTTCTTCCTTTACAACTAATTGTTTTTCTTCTTTTTTTACTAATTCATTTCCCATAATCTATTCTTCCTCCTTGTCTTCTTTTATAATGCAATAGTCTTTTTCAAATTTTTCTTTAGATAAAATATTAATGCTTTTATCCTCATCAATTAATATGTACTCTCCCTTTTGTACATTTATAAAATTGTCATTTAATTTTAATGTTAACTTTAATGTATAATCACTTTCATCAATTTTATATAAATCGCTAGGTAATAATTCTCCTATCTTTGCCCAAAATTTAGGCGAATTTGGCATATATTTTAAACATACATATTCTTTACTTCTTTGAATACATTTCATGTCTATTTCTCCCCCTTTTCTATTAATTCTATTTTAGTTATTGGTGCTTCACTTGGTGCTGTAATTCCTTTAAATCCTATCCATTTGTCATAATAAACAATTACAGCTTTATCTTGTTTTATATATTCTTTCATTTGTTCTGCTAATTCTGTTTTATCTTTTTCTATGTAATAATAATCTTCTTCACTATTTTTTGTATATTCTGTTGTCCTATAATATACTTTGTAATTTCCCCACATATCTGTATCTACTGCTGTTGGTATTATCTTATGGCTTCCATTGGCAAAATCAAAATGAAATCCACCTACAAATGCTATAATCACAAGTACAACAGCAATAATACATATTAGTCCCATTATACTTTCAAAATCAATGTATCCTTTTTCACCTTTCAATTTATTTTTCCTCCTTTATTAAAAGTTTCATTCCAGTTCTTTTTTCTCCATCTATTTCTAATTCAGTAAATGATGGTATACAAATAAGTTCTATTCCTAATGGTGCTATAAAACCTCTTGCTATTGCAATTGCCTTTATAGCTTGATTTAATGCTCCAGCTCCTACTACCTGCATTTCTATTTTTTCATTTTCCTTTATCAATCCAGCAATTGCTCCTGCTACTGAATTTGGATTTGATTTACTCGATATTTTTAAAATTTCATTATTCATTTTCTTTTCTTCCCTTCTTTTCTTTTTCTTCTAATATATCTAAAATATTATTTATGTCTGACATAACACTTTTCCTACCCTCTTTTGCATGTTTAGTTATCATTTTCTGTAAATGCCCATGAGTCATATATTCTTTTTTCCATCTATATCACCTCGATTCTCAATGCAGAATCTGTAGTTACTATTAAGCTAATTATCTGTGTATCTATGTAATCAATTTTATTTATTGATTCTCTATTATCAATAAATATTGGTGCTGAGGTATTATAAAATTTAATTAATGTATTTATAATATCTAACCCTGCTAGTATCTTATGTGCATTATTTACATCTGCAAATGGTACCCCATTAACTAATGTATCGCAACATTCTACAAGTCCACCATTTATCTGTGTATCAAATAGCCTAAATTTTACTAGTTCAAACTTACTATTTATAGTATTTTCTAATAACTCAACTTTTGTTTTAGTAAATTCTTCTAAGGCATATTGTTGTCCTTCTAATTCTTGTATTTTTTGAGAAATGCTTTCCTCTTGTAATTTTAATTCTTCTATACGTTCTTTTGTTTTTTCTTGTGTTTCTTTTTGGTTAAGTTTTTTGTTTATATCATCTATTTGTCCTATTATTTTAGCTTTCCTATTTTGATGTTCTGATGTATCTTCACTTGCTAATTTATCTACAATTTGTTGCAATTCTTCTACTTGTTTTAATTTTTCTTGATATTCTGGTATAACATTTACATCAAATACCTTTTCTTGTGATTTTTGCTTTTCATATTTTGCAATTTCTTCTTTTATTTCTTCTAGCTGTTTATTTAATTCTTGATTATCTTGTTTTGCTTTATTAATATCTGCATATAAACTTCCTACTTTATCTGTATTCTCTGCAATTCTTATATTTATAGTTTGTCCTTCTTTGTTTATAGCAGCTTTTTCATTTTCTTTGTGTTCTTCAAAATCATTTATAAATTTTTGTCTTATTTCTTCTTGTTTATCTACTTCATACTCTCGCTTGCATACTGGACATATAAGTGAATTTTCGTCAATTTTCAATTGTTTCTGTTCTATTTCATCCCAATTTTTATATAGTTCTTGTTTTCTACTGTTATCTTTTTCTATTTGTACTTCTATTTCTTGAGCATTTTTACTTAGATTGCTTATTAATTGTTCATTATTTATTATTTTAGTTTCTATCAATGTTTTTTCATTATTTAAGTTAATACTTTCTTTCGTACATTTATCGCTATGCTCTACCTCTAACTTAAATTTCAAGTTATTTAATTCATTTTTTGCTATTGCAAGTTCATCAACTTTTTTTGTATTTTCTTTTGCTCTCATTTGAATATTTGTCATTTCTGTTTCAATATTTTGTAATTCTTCATTGCACATTTCCTTTTCTTTTTCTAAAACATTGTAGTCAATATTATGATCTGTTATTAATGTATTGGTAAGCTCATCAATTCTTATAGGTATTGTTTCCTTTTCTTTGTTTAAATCTTTTATCTTTGCTTGTACTACCTTTTTATAATCATCAATTGATCTACCTTCTAAGTTATCTATTAGCATTTTAAATTCTTCTTTTGAATTTAAAATTTCATCATCAGAAATATTTGCTCCAGAAATATTTATCAGTAATTCTCTTCTTTCTTTCCAACTCATTTGATTGTTAAAATATGATGGATCTGTAATCAATTTAAATAGACTTTCTGGTATTAAGCTATTTATTTTTTCTTCATAATCTTTCTTCTTTATTGGCACTTCATCTATCCAATAATTAGTTTCATGTCCAGAAAATTCTCGATCATTTTCACCTCTTTTTTTAACCCATTTTTCTTGTAGTACTTTTTTAAATGTCATATCTACACCATCTATTACTAATATTGCTTCAACTTCATGTTCTAAAAAATGTATTGGTCTATTGTTAGCATCTAATGTTTTAATATTAAAATCTTTTCTATCACTACTATCTTTATCAAAGAATAGCCACTTAAAAGCATCAAATATTGTTGTTTTTCCTGTAGCATTAGCACCATAAATATTTGTATCTTTGCAATTAAAGTTAATTTCTGAGTCTTTTATTCCTTTAAAGTTTTTTAATTTTAAACTAAATATTTTTATTTCCATACTTTATTTTCTCCCTTCTTTTAAATGCTTTTTCCATATCTTCCATAGCTTCATTAAATCCACATTCTGCACATATATCTGTTTTTCCATCTCTACGACTTAATGCTGGTCTTTCTCCAAGTGGCCCATTACATATTGGACATTTCTCCATTCTACTGCTCCTTTCTGCTCTTGATTTTTAAATTTCTATATGTTAGAATAAAAATAGAGCATTTTTCTAAATGTTTTATAGAACTATTTATTACTTTGGTTGGTATTGGGTAGTTCTATTATTTTTGCTTTTTCATAGTTGTCTTCTATTTCATCAATAAGAAGTTGATATATTGTGTCTGTACATAATTTCGATATTTTTCGTTTCCTTACACTTGGATCAGAATAATTATTCGATTCGTTAACATTTCTAATTTGCATTAAAATATCAGATACACTAAATTTAATTTCTTTGACTTCCTTCTCTTTTTGTAAAATAGTATCTTTTAGCCTTTTAATTTCTGTAGAATCTTGACTACGTTTTCCATTCATTTATCTCACCTCCTTAAAATTATTCTTTAATTTTTCTAGTATTATTTCTTATTAAGGCTTTGGTTTCTTTTTTCACTTTCTTGGTAGATGTCTTCTATCACTTGTATTACTATTAAAGATAGAATTGGTATTAGATATTCTCCACCAATTGCTTCATATCCTCGTATCTTATTTGCATAAACTATTAAGATTGGAGTTAATATAATTATCGTTAAAATTATTGTTATTTCTAATATTCTCACTATGAATTTTTTCTTATTAACAATCTGCATTACTCTCAACTCCTTTCATTTCTATTTTATTTATGAAACCACCTATATTAAGTAATTTCATATTCTTTATAGCTACATCTAATTCTTTTTCGTTATGAATTCCATCCTTTGCTAATTCTTTCCATATTCTTTTTTCCCTTTCCTCATTCAATCAAAATCTCCTCCTTCTTTGTGTGTTGTGCCGCATTTTTATTTTTACTATTTTCTTGTGTATCCAGCATATAATCGCCTCCTTCTAACTTTTTAATATAATTTAATGCTATTTCTACTATTGACCATCCTGGTTCTTGTCTCTTAACTATTTCCTCTAAATATTCAATTGCTCCTTGTTCTATTGATGTCTTTTCTATAGCTTGTCCATATCCACATATTTGCATTAATTCGTTATAAGTAGTAAGTCCTTTTGAAGCATTTGCTATTTTTTGCAATTTTCTTGGTGGAGGAGCAGAAGCTAACCTTTTGTTTAAATATTTAGAAGCATAGGTTCTGTCAAATGGAACAGCTCTTGCAAATTCTGCAATATTATTATTGTAATTATTAGATACAATAGCATTTATTATCTTACTAAAATTTTCTTTATTAAACATTTTGAATACCTCCATTGTTCGTTTTTTTGAACGTTTTAGTCTAAAAAAATATACTCCTTAAAATCTAAATTGTTCTTTTCACAATATTTTATAATGTCATTGCATATTTTAGGACTATTGTTACTAATACTACCATTAAGTAGTTGACTTAGATAGCATCTGTTTATTTGAGCCTCATCTGCAAAGAAGGAATTATTTCCTCTATATTTTTCATCAATTAATTTTTTTAGATTTTTAATATTTACTTGCATTTTTCTGTCTCCTTTCTTGTTTATTTTTTTGAACAAAGTCATTATATATTTTCCTTTTTAATTTGTCAACACTTTTTGTTCATTTTTTTGAAAATTTTTGTTGACTTTTCCAAATAGCTATTATATACTATATTTGTAGGAGGTTTACTATGTTTAATAAAGAAAAGTTTTCATATATCATTCGCAATATAAAAAACATATATGCTAGCCAAGAAGAATTTTCAAAAAATTCTAATATAGGTAGAACTTCTTTATCACAATATATGAATTGTAGACTTGACAAGCCCCCAAAGCCAGATATTCTAAAGAAATTATCAAATGCTTCAAAAGGACTTACTACTTATAACGAATTAATGCAAATATGTGGATACATTCCTAATAATACAAGCAACGACTTCAAATCATTAGATACACAATTAGCAGAATCTATATTTAATAATAACATTAGTTTACTTGATAAATATGATTTATCTAATAGTAACGTTTTAGATTTAAAAAAGATTTTAATAGAAAGAAACGAACAAGATTCGCCTATAACAAGTCAATTAAATAATTTTGCAATAAATAATTCTTCAAATGCTAAGGAACTATTTGCTACTTTAATAAATATAAATGATGAAATTGCAAAAGCATTAATTAATCTACACAAAAATGGGTACTTATACCCTATTCCAGTTTACAAGAATACGAAAAATATAGATTTATTTTTAGTATCTGATATTGTCGATTATGTTAATTTTAATGTTCCTTCTTCACAATCAGCTGAAGATTATTTTGCACTATTAATTGATAATGACACTATGGCATTTTTACTTGATATAAATGATATTGCTATAATTCATAAAGAAACTGAATTTGTAAATGGGCAAATTGTTGCTGCTTATTCTACTACTAGAGAAAAGTGTATAATTGGTAAATTATTTAAGTATGATGATATGATTGAACTTTCATACTTAAATGCCAAATCAGAAAAATTTATAGATAAAGATATAAAGTTTTTAGGAAAAGTTATAAGAGCCGAAAATACAAGTGCTTTTAAATAGAAAAGGGAGGGGATTTCTTGAACAAACAATGGATTATAGTATTTTTATTATTTTTACTTATACTAGGTATCGTAGTATTCGCTATAGCTAATCCTAACGAACCAAAAAGTAATAATATTGGTGTTGTTTTAAATGTTAACGATTTTTATAAGACTGCAAGTCAGACTTTAACTATAGATGAGTTACAAGAAAAAATTGGAAAATCCACATCAACAGAAACTTGGAACTATACAAAATCTGATGGCTCTATTAAAGAAATAACAACATTATCATATTTAGATTCCAATTATGAATATCTTTTTTATAATAATAATTTGGTTAGAATAAATATTAATACTAATTTATATTTTAACTCAGTTGATGACATTTTTACAATGTTTGGCTTGACTAAACATGATTCAACTAAAATAAGCAATACAGGAACATCAATTAGAATTTATAATTCTAGTGTACCTGATTTTTGGTGTAATTATGATGGTCATAAAATTCAATGGGTAAAAATAACCTTTTTATCTGGAATTTTAGATTAAAAAAAGGATAATGTGTTTTGAGTTTTGCGGCACAACACACACTATCCAGAGTGTAAACACTATTGAAAGTGAATACTTTTTTATTATATCTTAAAGTAACTTCATTTTCAATAGTAAATTAAAATTTATTATAGGAAAATGGAGGTTTTTATTGTGGAAAAAAAGAAAAAGTCAGCTTTATATGTAAGGGTATCTACTACCCATCAAATCGATAAAGATTCTTTACCTTTACAAAGAAGTGATTTAACAAATTATACAAAATATGTATTAGGAATTGATGATTTTGAAATATTTGAGGATGCAGGTTATTCTGGTGGTACAACCGATAGACCTGCATATCAGGATATGATGAATAGAATAAAAATAGGAGAATTCACACACTTAATTGTATGGAAAATAGATCGTATTAGTAGAAATTTAAGGGATTTCTCTGAAATGTATGATGAATTAAAAAAATATAACGTAACATTTATTTCCCGAAATGAACAATTTGATACATCTACAGCTATGGGAGAAGCAATGCTAAAAATAATATTGGTATTTGCCGAACTTGAAAGGAAACTTACTGGAGAACGTGTTTTTTCTGTTATGATTTCTCGTGCTCAAAAAGGTTTATGGAATGGAGCTACATTTCCTCTTGGGTATACATGGGATGTAGAAACAAAATTCCCAAGACCATGTGATGCAGAAGCTAAAACTGTACAATATATCTTTGACCAATATGAAATTATAAAGTCTACTACAAAACTTGCTAAAAAATTAAATATTGAAAAAATACCAACCAAAAGAAATGGTACATGGACCCCTCGTACTGTTGGGAATGTGCTTACAAATCCATTTTATATTGGTACATATAGATATAATGCAAAAACTAGAAAAACTCGTAGATGGAAAGATAAAAGCGAATGGGTTGTTGTAGAAAATAATCATCAACCTATAATTAATAAAGAACAATTTGAAAGAGTTGGGCAAATTATCCAAAGTAATTATAGAGGAGATAAAAATTATCAAAGAAAAAGTACAAAGGTCCACATATTATCTGGTATAGCAACTTGTCATAAATGTGGAAAGAAAATGCGTTCTGGTTTAGATCGTATAAGAAAAGATGGTTCTACACCTTCTCGCTATACTTGTTATGGTTTTAATGTCAATTCTACCTGTGCAAATTATTCTAGTGATTTATCTATTTTGCCTACACTTATAAATTATATAGCAAATTATATGACTTTACAGGCAAAGATAACTTCTAATCATTCATTACGTGATATGGAAAGTATTTTGCTAAGGGGTAAGTATTTTGAAAATATAGAACATATTGAAAAACAAGATTTAAAAAATACTTATAATTTATTAATAAACAATACTATTGTTACATATAATTCTTTGGAAGAAGAAAAAAAAGAGGCTATAATAAGTCAAAATGCAATTTACGAATTAGAAAAGACAAAATATGAAAAAGCACTAAAACGATTAGATGATCTTTATTTGTATGATACTAACTCTATGAGTCAAAAAGATTTTGTAATTAAACGTAAGGAAATTTCTGATAAAATTGAAACAGTAAATAAGAAAATTCAAGAAGTAAAATTAAATGATACACCATTTATTAATAACACGGAATTTAATGTATTATCAAAAGCAAGTTTCTATCTTCTTACTAAAAACTTGTCTAGTGTAAAAAATATAGATGTGTTATCTTTACTAAATAATTTAGATAAACAAACAATAAAAGATTTTATAAATACAATTATATTAGATGTTTCTGTAGAAAGGGGAAGAATCTATCATATTACATTTAAAAACGGATTAACTCATCACTTCTTATATAAAAATCAATAAAAAACGCAAAAATGCCCAAGTAGGTTTTACTTACAGCCACTTGGGTTTTATCATATCATATTTGATTATACACACGGACAACCGTAATGTGTAAAATGCTACTGTTTTCATACTTATTCTCCTACTAAAAGGCGGAAATACCTTTCCGCCTTTTGCTTTATTTTATAATTTTGTTTTTCCATCTAATGAATCTAAATTATCTAATGCTTTTCCTGTTCCTAATGCTACACAAGATACCGCATCTTGTGCAATCATTACACCAATACCAGTTTTCTCTTGTAATAGTTTATCTAAGCCATCTACTAAGCATCCTCCACCTGTCATGTAAATGCCTTTGTCACTAATATCTGAGGCAAGCTCTGGTGGCGTTTTTTCTAGTACAGAATGTACTGCATCTACAATCATCATTGCAGGTTCTGTAAGTGCTTCCATCATTTCACTTGAATATATTGTAATTGTTTTTGGAAGTCCTGTTGTTAAATCTCTTCCTCTAATATCCATTTCTATATCTTGAATTTTAGGGTATACACAGCCTATATTTACTTTTAAATCTTCTGCTGTTCTTTCTCCAATTATTACATTGTGTTTTCTTTTAATATATTTTACAATAGCTTCATCAAACTTGTCCCCTGCTACTTTTAAAGAAGTACTAACAACACTTCCTCCTAGTGAAATAACAGCAACATCTGTAGTTCCTCCACCAATATCTACAATCATGTTTCCACATGGTTTTGAAATATCAATTCCTGCACCTATTGCTGCTGCAATTGGTTCTTCTATTAAATATACTTTTCTTGCTCCTGCTTGTGATGCTGCATCAATAACTGCTTTTCTTTCTACTTCTGTTACTTGTGATGGTATACAAATCATAATTCTTGGAGCAAAAATAAATTTTCCACATACTTTATTTATAAAATGTTTTAGCATCTTTTCGGTTACTGTATAGTCTGAAATAACACCATCTTTTAACGGTCTTGTTGCAACAATATTTCCTGGTGTTCTTCCAAGCATTCTTCTTGCTTCTTGTCCTACTGCTA
>CANOGC010000034.1 GCA_947565445.1 uncultured Clostridium sp.
AACCAGTGACACAAGGATTTTCAGTCCTTTGCTCTACCAACTGAGCTATCAAGGCGTATAAGTGAACTGTTAATTTTATATCTTTTTATCTACCAACTAAGTTATCGAAACATATTTTATTATTTACACTTGCTCACCCACAAGCTATCAATAAAAAAGTTGATTTTCCTATACAATAAAAAATGGCGACCTGGAACGGGCTCGAACCGTCGACCTCTAGCGTGACAGGCTAGCGTTCTAACCAACTGAACTACCAGGCCGTAAAAATGGTGGTCGCTATAGGGCTCGAACCTATGACCCCCTGCTTGTAAGGCAGATGCTCTCCCAGCTGAGCTAAGCGACCGTCTATCTTTCCGACATTGCTTAGTATACTAAATTTTGATACAGTTGTCAATACTTATTTTCTATTTTTTTATTTTTTTGTTCTTATTTTTGAGTTTTTTGTTTTTTTAAGAAAAAAACGCCTATTTTAAATGTTAATATTTTAATAGGCGTTAAACTATTTTATATATTATAGAAAACTCTATTTAACAGCAATTTATACTATCACTACAATTTTGTTTATCCATTCAACAAACATTAATCCTAATCAATATATGAATTTCTATTTTTCGTAAATTTATTTAAGTATTTATCTTTTATGCACTCTTTAATTCTAACCTTAGTTTATCTGCTATCATTGCTATAAATTCACTGTTTGTAGGCTTTCCTTTTGCTGCTGATACTGTATACCCAAATATGCTTTCTACTGCTTCTTGTTGTCCTCTTCCCCAAGCTACTTCTATTGCATGACGTATTGCTCTTTCTACTCTTGATGGTGTTGTATGGAATTTTTCTGCAATTTCTGGATATAGTTGTTTTGTAATTTGATTTATAACATCTATATCATTTACAACTAGTATTATAGCTTCTCTTAAGTATTGGTATCCTTTTATATGTGCTGGAACTCCTACTTCGTGGATTACATTTGTTACTAAAGCTTCTAAATTTTCTCCACTCTTTTTGTTTTCTTCTGGTATCTCTATATATGGAGCCTTAATTTCTCTTGACATCATTGTTACATTTTTAAATTGTGCTGGTTGATAATTTTTTAAATCTTTTATTCTCTTTAATAATAATTTAATGTCAAAAGGTTTTACTACATAATATTCTGCTCCTAAATCAATTGCTCTTTGTGTAATTTTGTCTTGTCCTACTGCTGATAACATAATTGAAAGAGGTGCCTTCTTTAAATTTGCATTTTTAATTTTTTCTAATACACCTATTCCGTCTAAATGTGGCATAATAACATCTAATAACACAATATCTGGCCCAATACTGCAAATCATGTCAAATGCCTCATTTCCATCACGTGCCATTCCTATAACTTCCATTTCTTCCTCTTGTTCAACATATCCTGCCAAATTGTTAGCAAATTCACTATTATCATCTGCTATTAATACTGTAATCTTTTCTTTCACTTTAATTCCTCCTAATATTTTATAAATTGTAAAAATTTTACATTTCGAATTATATTATTGTTTAAAATAAATTGCAATACTTTTTTGGAAATTTTTTCAAATTTATTTTATAAGTATTGCAACCCTAGTAAAAATTATATGTATTTTTCTTCCATTCTGTTTATTTTTACAATTTTAAGTTTTAAATTGTCGATTTCATTTTTCATTTTTTTATAATTTTCTTCTGTTAATTCTATTAAAAATATAACATCACTTAAATATTCTTCTTTTATAATGTTTATATTGTTTTTTCTACAATAATATTTAAAGTTTTCTATTTCACTATACTCTATGCTTAAGCTAACTTCTTTACCTAATGTTTTTTCTACAAATTCTGCTTGTTCTAATACTTTTTTAGTAGCACCTGCATATGCCCTTACAAGACCTCCGTGTTCCTAATAAAATTCCTCCAAAATATCTAGTTACTACAATTCCTACATTACAAAGCGATTTTCCTCTTAATAATTCTAGCATTGGAGCTCCAGCAGTACCGAGATGGTTCCCCATCATCACTGCATCTTTCTACCTTTTTGCCATCATTATCAAAAGTAATATAAGCAAAGCAGTGATGTTTTGCATCATAATACTTCTTTTTTATTTCCTTTATTTTAGATTCTGCTTCTTCTTGATTTTTAGCAATAAATAAATCAGCAATAAATTTAGACTTTTTTTCTACCAATTCATCACTAATTTCATTTTTAATAGCATAAAACATAATTCTCTTTTCCTTTTATTAATTCTTTCCTGCTGTATACCCTGTAGAATATGCAATTTGCAAATTAAACCCACCTGTATATGCATCTACATCTAAAATTTCTCCTGCAAAATATAAACCATCAATAATTTTAGATTCCATAGTAGAAGAATTTACTTCTTTTATATCTATTCCTCCTGCTGTAATAATCGCCTCTTCTATATCTCCAAATTCCTTAATAGTAAGAGTAAATTTCTTTAATAAACTTAGTAATTCTTGCCTTTCTTTTTTTGTAATTTCATTTACTCTTTTTTCTTCTGGAATATGTGATAAGTTAATTATTGGCTCTATCATTTTCTTTGGCAATAACTCATCTAAACTATTTTTAAATTGCTTATTTTTAAACTCTGTAAAATCTTTTATAATTCGTTTGTCAAGTGTTTCTTCTGATAAAGCTGGTTTTAAATCTATTTGTAATATAATTTTATCTTCTTTTAAAAGTTGTTCTATATTTTTCGTTCTTAATAAATGTGCTGAACTGCTTAATATTGTAGGTCCCGATACTCCATTTTTAGTAAATACCATTTCTCCAAAGTCTTCATATAATACCTTTTTATTTTCTTTATTTAGTATTTTTATTTCTATGTTTCTTAGGCTAAGTCCTTCTAATCTTTTACATAGTTTATCTTCTTTACATATTAGTGGTACTAGTGATGGCTTTATTTTAGTAATATTATGTCCTATTTCTTTTGCTAGCTTATATCCATCACCTGATGAACCAGTTTTTTTGTAGCTCATCCCTCCTGTTGCTAAAATTACTTTATCTGCTTTTATCTCTTTGTCTTGGGCAAATATGGAATTTGCCCCTACATTAACACCTATTACTTTATTATCTTTTACTATTATTTTGGTTACTTGTGCATTAGTTATTATTTGTACATTGTTTTTTCTTAATTCTGCCATTAGTGCATTTAATACATCTATTGAACGGTTAGATTCTGGAAAAATCCTATTTCCTCTTTCTAGTTTTACTTTTACTCCATGTTTTTCTAATAATTCTATAATATCTTTGTTTGTAAAATTAGAAAATGCACTATATAAAAACCTACCATTTCCTGGAACATTAGGTATAAATTCACTTATATCTAATCCGGCTTGTAATGTTACATCTTCCTTTTCCAGTAATTAATAGTTTTTTTCCACATTTATCCATTTTTTCTAATATAGTAACACTATTTCCGTCTTTACTAGCACTAATTGCTGCAAGCATTCCTGCTGGTCCTCCACCTATTACAACAACTTTCATTTATTTATTTCCTTCCTTTAGAATCCATTGTTTGCATAGTGATATAGTAAATTCTTGTGCTTTATTTGCAATAGTTCTATCATATTCTTCTTGTAAAATTTCATTATCTGAAACTACTCTAATTCCCACTATTGGAACTTCATATCTATGTGCTATTTTATATGCTCCTATTGTTTCCATATCTTCACCTAATGTTTCGTATTTTTCATTTAAGTATGTAATGTAATCTATCTCTTGGTTCCAGCAATCTCCACTTCCAATAGTTCCATATACTACGCTACCATTCCAAATTTCTTTTTCATGTGTTTTTATAAATTTAATTATATTTGTATCTGCCTCTATTTTCTCGAATTGATCAATTCCTTCACGAAATGTTTGTAATTCCCAATTAAATGGATTACTGCCTTCTCCTTTTTTTAGGTATGGTGTTTTATACGAATTAAGATTAAAACATTCTTGTCCAATAACAATATCTCCTTTATGTATGTTTCCAAATCCTCCTAAAGTTCCTTGGTTTATAATAATACAAGGTAAAAAATTTTTAATTCCCAATAATGTTGCAATTCCACAGTTCATAATTCCTATTTCTGTTTTTGAAATAACAATAGAATGACCTTCTATATTTCCTTTATAGAATTTATATCCATCTATTATAATTTCTTCTATATCTTCTATACTATTTTTTAATACCTCAATTTCTATGTCCATTGCTCCTTGCACTAAAATTGGTGCTATTTTATCCATTTTTTAACCTCTTTCAATATACTTTTTTATTTCTTCAAGTAATTTTTCAAAATAGTCTACTTGAACTATTGAATTTTCTTCAATAGTTCAAATCCTCATTCAATTCTCCTTTATAATACATATTTATTTTTCCATATTACTAATTGCTTTTAGTACTCCTAATTTTCCATATTCATATGTAAGCCCACCTTGCATAAATGCTACATATGGTGGACGTATTGGTGCATCACATGATAGCTCTATTGACGAACCTTGAGTAAATGCTCCTGCTGCCATTATTACTTGGTCTCCATACCCTGGCATATCCCATGGCTCTGGAATAGAATTTGAATCTACTGGTGAACCCATTTGTATACCTTGACAATATTTTATTAAATCTTCTTTATTTCCAAATGCAATAGTTTGTACTATATCTGCTCTTTTTTCATTATATTTAGGAGATGGGTTATACCCTAATTTTTCTAACATTCTACTAGAAAATACTGCTGTTTTTAAACTACTTGCTACAACACTTGGTGCAAAGAATAACCCTTGTAATATAGATTTGTTCATTCCTAGGCTTGGTCCTACTTCTTTACCTTGCCCCGGAGATGTTAGCCTTTCTCCTGCAAGTTCTACTAAATCTTTTCTTCCTGCAATATAGGCTCCATTTGGTGCAATTCCTCCTCCTAAGTTTTTAATTAGTGAACCTACTATAATATCTGCCCCTAATTGTAATGGTTCTTTTGTTCCTACAAATTCGCAGTAACAATTATCAATCATAATTATAATATTAGAATCAATATCTTTTATTGTTTTTATAACTTTTTCTAATTGTTCCATTGTAATGCTATTTCTTAAGCTATATCCTCTTGAACGTTGTATTTCAATTAGTTTAATATTTCTCTCTTTTACTCTTTTAGAAATAGCTTCTATATCAAATTCATTATCTATTAAATCTATCTGTTCATATTTAATTCCAAATGATTTTAAAGAACTTGCATTTTCTTTTAGTCCTATTACTGAATCTAGTGTATCATATGGCTTTCCACAAATGCTAAGCATTGTGTCACCTGGTCTTAAAAATGCAAATAGTGCAACTGTTAAAGCGTGTGTTCCAGAAATAAATTGGCTACGAACAAGGCTATCTTCTGCACCTAAAACTTCGGCAAATACTTTTTCTATTGTATCTCTTCCTATATCTCCATAACCATACCCTGTGGTACTATTAAAATGCATATCTGATATACTGTTTTTTCGAAATGCTTGTAATACTTTTAGGCTATTTTCTTCACATGTTTTATTAATTTCATTAAATATAGGTTTTATTTCCTCTTCTACTTCATTTGCTAAATTTAATATATTTTCTTTTATTCCTAATTCTTTGTACATATTTTTCTCCTCTAATCTACTATTTGTTTTGTGTAATAACTTTCTCCATATCCATAATACACTTTATAGTATGAACCTATAAACTCTGGATCACTATTTTCACTTTCTATTTTATATTTTGGCTCTACTATAATGTTTCCTTTTTCATTTACTACTCCCCATTTTCCATCTTTTTTAATGCCTGCAAAACCATGTTCATTTGATGATGTAGTTCTATCATAAATACAATCTACTATAGTATTACCTTGTTTATCTACTAGTCCCCATTTACCATTTTGTTTTTTAGAATATAAGGCTACATCTTGTACTTGTGTATTTTCTAATGCATTTCCTTTTTTATCAAAATACGCTATATCATCTGGTGCATATATTTTAATATAGTTTTTAAATGAAGCTATAAATATATTTTTGTTTGAATATACCTTTTCTAGTTTACTAGAATATACATCTGTTGTACTATCTTTTAAAATTTTTGCTTCAATTACACTAGAATTATCCACTTTTTGTAATACTTCATATTTAAAATCCACTTTAGTTTCACCCAAATTGTTTATAACTCCTAAATATCCTTGTTCATTTGATGCAATAAAGTAATCTTCATATAAATATTCTAAATATCTATAATTGTTATCTAATATTACTTTTCCAGTGTTATCTACAATTCCGTATTTTTCATCTGAATTTATTGTAATGAAATAATTTTCATTTGCAGTCTTTCGTACAGTTTGGTAATTGATTTGATCTAACTTGTTTCCAGATATATCGAAATATGTAGTTATTCCATCATTTCCCACTGCTTGTATCCTGATACCTTTTATATTAATTTGGTCATATTCTACTGGTACAATTATTTTTCCAGTAGTATCTGAAATTCCTTTTTTAGAACCCCTTTGCAAAACAAATATGCTATTGTTTCTATCATATTCTATACTTTGATATACAGTTTTAATAATAATTTCTCTATTTTTTACTAATCCTACTTGTCCATTTCTTGTTATTTCTAAATATGCATTTTCGTGATCTTCTATTCCTAATTCTCTATAAATATCATTATAATTAACATCTAATACTTTTTTTCTTTTATAATTTATATATCCATAACGATACCCTTCTTCAGTTTTTAGTAATACTATATAACCAGATAATGCATATTTATGCTGTTCATCATAATACCCATCTGCTATTATTCCATCATATTCATTTTTAATGATACAAGCTCCTTTTTGGCTTATAACTCCATATTTCCCATCTTTTTTTACTAGAAGTTCTCCTTCTTTATTTTCTAAACTTTCAATTTCTTCATAAATTGGTTTTGTAATCACTTTTCCTTCATAATTTATTAAACCATATTTATCATTTTCTTTATATCGTAACACACTTTTTTCATATGGAATACTATTTAGAGTACCTTTTGTAGGTATTCCAACTACTTCTTCATAATTTTGAAATAGAGTTTCTTTTTTATCATTTTTCACAATAGTTTTATCGCTTTTTAAGCATATAAATACTGTCTTTCCTGGATTCGGTATATTTACATTATCATATTCTGGCTCTATTACAATATTTCCTTTTGTATCAATAACACCCATTTTACCATTTTCATAAATTGGATAATATAAGTAGCTTACTATTTCTTCTACTTCATACTTTTTATTTTGATAATCTTTATACAAATAAATTCCTAATACAATGCTTAGTATTACTACTATAATTATTCCTATTATTACTATGTTTTTTCTGCTATTTTCCATATTTATCCTTCTTCCTTTTCTTCTGCATTTTTTATAGTGTTATTTTTACATACTTTTACTTTTAAAATTCTCTTATCTTCATATTCTTCTATTTTATAAGTTGCGTCATTTGTTTCAACTATTGGTTTTTCTTCATCTTCTGGAATTCTTCCTAATGCATCTTGTAAATACCCTGATAATGTTTCATAATCTCCTTCTGGTATTGTGATTTTAAGAATTTTATTTACATCATTTATTGTGACATTTCCACTAATTAAATACGTATTATCATCTATTTTTTCATATTCTTTTTCTATTTCATCATATTCATCAAATATATCTCCAACAAGTTCTTCTAAAATATCCTCCATTGTAACTAATCCTGCTGTTCCACCATATTCATCTATTACAATTGCCATTTGGTTATTATTTTTTTGTAGTTCTTTAAATACTTCATTGATTGGTTTAGATTGTGCAACAAAATATGCTGGATGTATTATTGTTTTTAGCTCTATATCATCATTGCTTTTTAGATATTTTAATAAATCTTTTAAATATAAAATTCCTTTAATTTCATCTACACTTTCATCATAAACAGGTATACGACTATATTTATATTCATCTAATTCTTCTATTAGATCATTTAAATTTTGGTCTATCTCTATAGCATATATATCAGTTCGATGTGTCATAATTTCTGATACTGTAATGTCGTTAAATTCAAATACATTATTTATTAAATTCTTTTCTTCTTCTTTAATAGAGCCTTTTTCTTCTCCTTCATCTACCATCATTTTTATTTCTTCTTCTGTTACAACTTCTTCATCTTTTTCTGAAACACCAAATATTTTTGATACTATATTTGTAGATATAGTTAATAACTTTACAAATGGTACAGTAACAACATAAATTGCTCTAATAACACCTATAGTCATATACGAAATTTTTTCATAATGCTTCATAGCTAGTCGTTTTGGCACTAGTTCTCCAAAAACCAAAGTAAAAAATGATAATATTATAGTAATTATTATAATAGATATACTTTGCCATACTCCTATAGAAACTGCTGGTATCCATTCGTTTAAAATTGGAGCAAGTTTACTCGCAAATGCATCTGATGCAAAAGCACTTGATAAAAACCCTGCAAGTGTAATCCCTATTTGAATTGTAGCTAAAAATCTACTTGGATTTTCTAACATTTTTAATATTTGTTTTGCTTTTTTATTTCCTTCTTTTGCTTGTTTTGCAATTTTTGCATCATTTAAAGAAATAAAGGCAATTTCACTTGCTGCGAAATATCCATTAACTAAAATTAATATTACTAAAATAACTACTTGTGTCATCAATATTTTCCTTTCTTGTATGTACTCTTATTATGTGATTATTATATACTTCTATAGCTTGATATGTCAATTATTTTAAATGATTTTATTGTTTAAATGCTACTGGTAATATAGCACTACTTTTTATAGAATCTACATAGTTTTGATATTCTTTTCTTGTCTTATTTGTCTTACTACTTTCTCCTGGCAACACTCTATCATACGATACAGTATCTTCAAATATTTCGTTTTCATATGTGTTTTCCTTTGTTAAATTTGTAACTTTTTTTCTATTTATAGTATTTATAAAATGATTTATATTATGCATATTTGTTTCATTTGTCTGATTAATAATCTCTTTTTCAATATTACTAGTATGAAAATTTAAAACATCTTTAATATGATTTTCCGTTATTTCTGTAGTTTCTTCTTCTATGTTTGTCTCAGTTTCGTTATTTACTGTTTCTTCTTTTTTAAGTGTTGTATTAAATACATTTACTACTACCACTTCTTCATCTCCTGTTATATTCACTTTTACCATTTCTTTTTGAAGATTTCCTTCTGTCGTTTCTATTTGTTTTATATAGTAATTTCCTATAGACATGTGAATTCCTATTCTTCCATCTCCATTAGTTGTTAAACTTTTTATACTTATATTTTTGTTTTCATCTAAAATTTGAAATTTATTACCTTTAATTGGTAAGTTTGTTTCTTTACTATAGTTTTTAATACTTAGCAAAACAGATCTCCTAGTACTAACTTTATATTCATATTGCCTATTTTGATTATAAAAATCCATAATTAGGAATTGAGTTCCTCTATCATCAACAGTTTTATAAATTTTGGGTGTTTGTATTGTATAATTCACCTTAATATTTATTGTTTGTTCTGTACCCTTTGGTACTGTTAATCTAATGGTTTGATTATTTGAAATTTCAGTAATTTCATCACCTTGCTCGTTTGTTATTTTACAGTTTTCTCCTTCTGATAATGAAATACTATTTTCCATTATTCTTGATTTCATGGTAACTCTATACTCTTTATAACAGTAATTAGAATCTACTTCATCATCTATCCAACCTTTGTCTTTTTCTTTTAATACTATGTCATTTTCAGTTACTCCAGATGAAATTTTTTTAATTGCATTAATCATGTCTGTTCCTAATGATCCTTCTTTTTTATATAAACTTAAATCTCTATTTTCTAAGACCGCATAAATTGCTTCTTGCGTTACTGCATATGCTTGTTCATTGTTAGATAATCCTAATTTTTCTACTTCAATATTTGGATATCCTGCTTCTATTATTCTTATTATTTCATCATTATTATATGATTCTAATTCACTATAGCTATTACCATTTCTAAATTCTCTTTTTAATGAATATGCTACTTTATCACCATATTGAAGAATTTTATAAATTTGTTTCGATTCTTCATATCGAAATGGAAAAGACATAGATGTTTTTATAGTTATTCCTACATTTTCCCCTTCTGCTTTACATTCTCCTATTGTTTGTATAATTAACATAGATCCTATTATACAAATGATTATTACTTTTTTTAATATTTTTTTCATTATTATTCCTCCTCTATTTGCTTAGCTTGTACACATCTTCTTTGTTCTGGTGCATTTACCACTCCTGTAATAAGTGTTATTTTATTTTCATTAGTATTGTTTAAATGTGTC
This sequence comes from uncultured Clostridium sp., assembly GCA_947565445.1. Taxonomy (GTDB): domain Bacteria; phylum Bacillota; class Clostridia; order TANB77; family CAG-508; genus RGIG8482. The sequence goes on from CANOGC010000034.1 coordinate 10,354, forward strand.
CAGTCTTTTTCGTCAATTATAATATTTTTCATAACTTGATAAATCTGCTGTTTCCCTTTATAGTTATATAATATTACATCATTTTCTTGTAACTTATCTAGATTTTGGAAAATATTTTTATTATAACCATAGCATCCTGCAACTAGCCCAATATTACCATCTAAATATGCAGTATCTGCAAAATGCCCTATACCATTATCTATAATTTCTTGTGTAGTTCCTTCTTCTATAGTGTATGATAAATTTATCTTTGGAATGTTTAGTTTCCATTCATTTGCAATGTTTTTTGTTTCTTGTACTACTTCTTTTGTAATTTGTTCTTCTTGCTTAGTGTTTCCTTTTAATTCAAATATCATTATCGTAAGGACATTTGTTTGAAAAAATATAATAAGTGCAACAACTAAAGTTACTAAGCAAGCACAACATTTCTTGTTGTTTGTCATTGTTACTTTCTCACTCTCCTATTTAATTTTTGTTTGTTTTGAAATTCTTTTAGGTTTAAATCTTTAAGAAAATTTTTTAAGTTCGAACTTAATTTTCTATGAATTAACAATTTACATTTTAAACTATTTTCCTACATTTGTAAAGAACTTTTCATCGACAAAAACCGACAAAATTAGACTTTTGCCGGTTTTAAAATTACTTTTTTTCGGGTATTTCACCTATTTATTTTATTAATATTTTTACTTTCCTCCTAACAAAATATGACTTATTTTATATCTTTTTCTCATTATTATATATGTATTTACTACTTGTATCATTCCTCCCTTCATAGAAGAAATTTTATTATATATATATGTCTTCTTTGTGAAAACAGATTGTAAAATTTGTAAAAAGAAGGTTTGTCGTATTTTGTCGAAAACTTTTTCTTTACTTTTGTTGCATTTTGTAGTTTAATAATATTGTTAATTCATAAAATTTTATTCATTTAAATTTTATAAATTCATTTTGTTTTTTTGTCTATTTCAAATCAATTTATATTGACAAGTAGCCAAAACAGAATTATAATAAAGAAAGAAGTGATGTTATGGTGTTATTTACCTATACAGATTATTTACGTTGTAAAGAAATTCTACAAAATAATTCTAATATATTAGATGATAGTTTTCCTCTTTTGTCTTTACCCAATAAAGCACATCATTCACATGATAAAGTATATAGAGATTTACTAAATGATAAGAAAGAATTTCACTTGTTTTTAAAAGATTTCTTTAGCTATACTTTAAAATATAATATTGAAAAGTATAATAGAAATTTTGTAACAAGAGATTATTCAGATAAATATAGTGATATTGTTTTTAAATTAAACAATTATCCTACATATATTTTATTAGAACATCAATCATCTAAAGATAATTCTATTGCTTACAGGCTTTACAAATACTATAATCTCATTTTAGAAGATTCTGTAGATACTAATAAACTTCATACTAAAGATTATAAAATTCCTTTAATAACACCTATACTTTTATACACTGGAAATAAACCTTGGGATTTAGTTCCAAATTTTGAACATCACCAATTTGATTTCAATTATAACAATAATTTAAATAATGGAAAATTATCTCTTACTTACAATTTTATTAATATAAACGATTTTTCAAAAGAAGAATTATTAGAAAAACATTCCATGGTTGCTTATGTAATGGCAATTGATAAATGTAGTAGTGTTTTGGAATTAACAGATACTATAAATATTGTTTTTAACTTATGTAATACTAGGCAAAAAGATTATTTATATAGAATTATAGTATATATTTTACAACCTATAATACCTAAAGAAATATATGATGGCTTAATTAAAAAATTTAATAAAGAGGAGGATATGTATATGGAAGAATTAATTGAAAGAATGAAAGCTGACATGAAATATCGTAGAAAACAAGCTATACGTGAAGGTAGACGTAAAGGTAGACAGCAAGGTATTAAAGAAGGTATGCTACAACGTAGTATTGAAACTGCTAAAAAAATGTTAGAACGTAATATGTTAGTAGAAGATATTTCTGATATTACTGGATTAAGTATTGAAGAAATTAATAAATTAAAATTTGCGTAATTTTGTACCCATTTTAGTTCTTTTATGCTATAATAGCTCTTATATTTTATTGGAGTGTGATTTTATGAATAGATATGATAGCACAAAAAGAGCAGGTATTTTAGGAATTTTCGGTAATATTTTTTTACTAATTATAAAAGCAATAGTTGGATTTGTAAGTAACAGCCAAGCTATGATTGCTGATGCTGCAAACAGTGCTGGTGATATTTTTGCTTCTTTAATGACTTTTATAGGTAATAGAATTGCTAGTGAACCTGGAGATAAAACGCATAATTTCGGCCATGGAAAAGCGGAATATATCTTTTCACTATTTATTAGTATTTCTATGGTTTTTGTTGCAGCTAAATTATTATACGATTCTACCCTTTCACTAATTTTACAAGAAGCTTTCTTGTTCTCTTGGTTTTTAGTAGCTGTTTGTATTGTAACTATTGTTGTTAAATTATTCTTATTTATATACACTTATAAATTATCTAAAAAGTATAATAATATCTTGCTAGAAGCTAATATGAAAGACCATCGTAATGACTGTATAGTAACAACATTTACTCTTATTTCTATTTTACTTAGTTTAGCTAATATTTATTGGTTTGATGGTATTGTTGGTATTGGTATTTCTGTTTGGATTTGTTATACTGGTATAAAGATTTTAATTGAAAGTTATAATGTATTAATGGATACTTCTATTGATAGTAATACTGAAAAAATGATTTTAGATATTGCACATAGTTATAAAGATATTAAAAATTTAGATGAAATTTCTTCTACTCCTGTAGGATATCAATACATTATTGTTCTAACTATATCTGTAGATGGTAATCTTTCTACTTTTGATAGCCACAAATTAGCAGATTCTTTAGAACAAGATATTACAAGTTTAGATAAAATTTATAAAACTATTATACATGTAAACCCCATTTAAAAAGAGGAAGGATAAAAATTCTATCCTTCCTCTTTCTGAACACGCTTACATTTTCTGATTTGCAAGCCATTTGCCATATTCAGTTTGAAGTCTTGGAAGTTGCATACAAATATTGCTTAGCTCTTCCATAGTTAGCCTCTCATTGAGTTTCCGTGCTACTTGCATAAATTCCTTATTATTTGCAAGATATGGATCATCCTCTGCATGTTTTAGGAGTGACTCTACTTTTCCCGCAACATATTGCCTGTTCTGTGTTGCTTTGCTGTATCCCTCTACTGCAAATTTTAGAAATTCATTCATTATTGTCGCTGTTGTCATTTTCATTTACCTCCATATTTACCAATGCTATTTGCTCTACATATATATAATAACATAATTTACATAATTTTGCAACTATTCATAGCTGAATTCAACATATTCTATAATTTCCTATTTTATTACTATATTTCCTTCTTTTGCACTAATTTTTGTGGCTTTCCCTGGTTTTACTTTTCCATCTAAAATTGCTTCTGCTATTTTATCTTCTAGTAAATTTTGAATTGTTCTTCTTAATGGACGTGCTCCATAAGATTTGTTTGTTCCTTCTTTTGCAATCAATTCTTTTACAGATTTATCTATTTTTATTTCTATATTATTATCTTGTAATCTCTTTTGTACTTCATTTAACATTATCTCAATAATACTACTTATTTCGTCATCTGTTAATTTGTGGAATACTATAATTTCATCAATACGGTTAATAAATTCTGGTCTAAATTGTTTTTTTAGTTCTGCTAATACTTCTTTTTTTGTTTCTTCATAGTTTTTCTCATCTTCTTTTTTTGTATCGTCTATACTTCCTGCAAAACCTAATTTCTTGTTTTCTGTAATAAATCTTGCTCCTATATTAGATGTCATAATAATTACTGCATTTTTAAAGTTAACTGTTCTTCCCTGTGAATCTGTTAGTCTACCATCTTCTAATATTTGAAGTAACATGTTCATAACATCTGGATGTGCTTTTTCTATTTCATCAAATAGAATAACACAATATGGTTTTCTTCTTACTTTTTCTGTTAATTGTCCCCCATCATCAAAGCCTACATATCCTGGAGGTGAACCTATTAGTTTTGATACCGAATGTTGCTCCATATATTCAGACATATCTATTCTAATCATGGCATTTTCATCACCAAATAAACTTGCAGCTAGTGCTTTAGAAAGTTCTGTTTTTCCTACACCTGTAGGTCCTAAAAACATAAATGAACCTATTGGACGTTTTGGGTCTTTTAAGCCTACTCTACCTCTTCTTATAGCTTTTGATACTGCTGCTACTGCTTCTTCTTGTCCTATTACTCTTTTATGAAGTTCTTCTTCTAAATGTTTTAGTTTTTCATTCTCATCTTCTGTTAATTTTTTTGCAGGAATTCCTGTCCAGTTTGCAATTACTTCCGCAATTTCTTCTTCTGTAATTTCTGTAATGTTTTTAGTCTTTTTATTATTCCATTTATTTTGCTCTTTTTCTAATTTTTCTTTTAATTCGTGTTCTTTATCTCTTAGAGTTGCTGCTTTTTCGAAATCTTGAGTACGTATTGCTTCTTCTTTTTCATTTTTTGTTTCTTCTATTGAAGCTTCTAGTTCTTTTAGGCTATCTGGTTGTGTGTATGTTCTCATTCTAACTCTTGATGCTGCTTCATCTATTAAATCTATTGCTTTATCTGGTAAAAATCTATCATTAATATACCTAACAGATAAATTAACACTTGCTTTTATTGCTTCATCTGTAATTTTTACATTATGATGTGCTTCATATTTATCACGAATTCCTTTTAAAATTTGAATTGTGTCTTCACTTGTTGGCTCATTTACAGTAACTGGACTAAATCTTCTTTCAAGTGCCGCATCTTTTTCAATGTATTTTCTGTATTCGTTTAATGTTGTTGCTCCTATTAGCTGAATTTCTCCTCTTGCAAGTAGTGGTTTTAAAATATTTGCTGCATCTATTGCTCCTTCTGCTGAACCAGCTCCTACAATTGTATGAATTTCATCTATAAATAAGATTATATCTCCTACTTTTTTTACTTCGTTTAAGCATTTTTTTATTCTTTCTTCAAAGTCTCCTCTATATTTTGCCCCTGCTACCATACTAGAAATGTCTAATGTTACTACTCTTTTATTTTTTAGCATTTCTGGTACATCATCTTGTATGATTTTTTCTGCTAACCCTTCTACTACCGCTGTTTTTCCTACTCCTGGCTCACCAATTAAGCATGGGTTATTTTTTGTCCTTCTAGATAGAATTTGAATTAGTCTTTCTATTTCTTCTTTTCTTCCTACAATTGGGTCTAGTTTTCCATCTGATGCTTGTTTTGTTAAATCTGTTCCGAATTGGTTTAAAGTTTGAGTTTGATTAAAACTTCCAGTTTGCTTTTTATTTATTTTAGTTTCTGCTTGTCCTTGTGCATTTTCGTCTTCATTAATTACTTTTACTATTTCATTATACAGCTTTCCCGGATTTACATCTAAATCTAGCATAATTCTAACTGCTACACTATCTCCTTCTCTCATAATACCAATTAGAATATGTTCTGTTCCAATATAGTCTGAACCTAATTTTCTTGCTTCTCGAAATGCATTTTCAATTACTCTTTTTGTTCTTGGTGTAAAGCCGACTGTGGCATCACTTGATGCACTTTCTTCTTTTCCAATTAGTTCTTCTATTTCTTGTAATACTGCTTCTGGCTTAACATTTTGGTTTTGTAATACCTTGCTTGCGACACCAGTTTCTTCTTTAGCTAAGCCATATAAAATATGTTCTGTTCCAATGTAATTATGACCTAATTCTAGAGCTATATCATTTGCAATTTCGATTGCTTTCTCAGCACTATTTGTAAATTTATATGTCATTTTTATTCCTCCTCTACAATTTGTTTTATTACTTCTGCACGTTTTATATCTCTTTCATATGAATCTATTTGTTTTCCCAAGTATTTTTGTAAGTTTGCAGGTTTTGTATAAAGTTCTAATTTTTTTACTTTTAAGTCTGTTAGTTCCTGTATTATTCCTAAATCTGTTCCTAATTTTACTTCTGATAGTAAATCTCTTGCCTCTTCTGATGATATTTTTTTAGCATTAGTTAATATTCCATATGCGCGATATACTTTATCTTCTAGTTCAATGCTATCTCGTGCTAGAATTTTTCTTGCTAGTCTTTCTTGTTCTATTATTTTTTCAGTAATTAGTTTTAAGTTTTTTACAATTTCATTTTCAGATATACCTAATGTTTGTTTATTAGATATTTGATACATATTTGCTGCTACTTTTGAACCTTCTCCATAAATTCCTCTTATGTTCATTCCAAAATTGTTAATAACTTCTAATATTTTATTTATATTTCCTGTTTTTTCAAGACCTGGCAAATGTACCATAACAGATGCTCTTAATGCTGTTCCTACATTGGTTGGGCATGATGTCAAAAATCCATATTTTTCATGATAAGCATATGGTAAGACTTTTCCTATTTTTTCATCTAGTTCTGTACTAAAATTCATTAAATTTTCAATATCTAGCCCTGATGTCATTACTTGAATTCGTAAATGGTCTTCTTCATTTATCATAACCGATATATTTTCATCATCATTTATTAACATAGCTCCTGTATCTTCTTTATTTATAACAAAGTTTGGGCTTACTAAGTGTTTTTCTAATAAAGACATTTTTGTAATCTCGTCCATATCTTGTAGTTTTACAAATTTAAGACCATAGCCTAAGCTTGGTACAATTTCTTTTATTATTTCTTCTAGTTTGTTTCTTGTTTCTTTAGTTTGTTTTGTTACAAATGGAAAATTACTTAGGTTTCTTGCAAGTCTAATTCTTGAACTAACAACAACATCAGATTCTTTTCCATTTTGCAAATACCAATTTAACATATCATTTCCTCCCTTTATTTTTGGGCTTTAGTGGTGTCATGTCCTACGATGTATTTCCTTTAAACGTACCCCTACATTGAACAATTTCATTTGTTCTCTATTTTTTTAATTTCATCTCTTATTTTAGCTGCATCTTCATATCTTTCTTCTTTAATTGCTATTTTTAAATTTTCTTTTAATGTTTCTAGTTGGGTCTTTTGCTTTGGCTTTTCTTCTTTTTTATTTACTATATCTGACTTTTCTAGTTCTGTTTTTGTAACTTTAGTTTTTCTCCCTACATGTTCATTTGCTCCTTGTAAGTTTTTTAATATTGGATTAAGTTTATTTTCAAATGTATTATAGCAATTACTGCAACCAAATTTTCCTGTATTTATAAATTCGTCATATGCCATACCACATTGGTCACATTGTAATTCTTTTGTTTTTGTAAATTCTGGTAAAATGCTATCTTCGCTATTTCCAAATACTTCTCCTAAAAAGCTAGATAAATTAATTGGCATATTAAAATCGAAATCTATATCAGTAATTCCTAGTTCTTTACTACACTTTTCGCAAAGTGCCATTTCTTTTTTTACTCCATTAATAATTTGTGTATATCTTACATTTGCTTCATTTTCTCCACAATTTTGACATAACATAAAAATCACTCCTTTTTTAATTTTTGCTATCTCTATCTTAGGAAATAATATATAAATCTTGAAAAAGAATCTCGGAGCCATAAGTGGGGACCAATAGAAACCGTCAAAATGTGTTTACACATTTTGTACAGTTTCATTGGGGAATGGCGACGGTTTTTCAATATTTATATATTATTTCCTAAGAATAACGTTTAATATTAATCTTCCACTAAATTTAAAAGCATATTCTTAAAAATATTTGCTCTTAGTGCATCTCTTAATTCAGCTGGAACTGTTAGCACGTTATCACTAGTTGCAACTTTTAATAGCTTTGCCTCTGTTTCTGTAATCATTTCATATGATAGAAAATTACTTAAATAAATATCTACTTCCCCTGCTGTAATTTCTTCTTCCATACTTGCAATAATATGCATTAGGTAATTACTCTTAGTAATATTTACTTTTTTAATACGAATATGCCCTCCACCTCCACGTTTGCTTTCTACATAGTATCCTTGTGAAGGTTTAAATCTAGTTTGTATAACATAGTTAATTTGTGATGGAACACAATTGAAATGTTCTGCAAGTTCATTTCTTTGAATTTCTACATAATCATCTTCATCTTTTAATAAGTCTTTTATAAATTCTTCAATAATATCAGATACTCTCATTTTGTGTCCCCCCCCATTTTTGACTTTGACTTTCTTTGACCTACGAATATATTATAAATAGATCTATTAAAAACTTCAAATAAATCTAATTATAATATATTCCGATTTTGGTATATTTATTCTAATTATTCTAAATTATTTTTATCAATCTATTCTTTTCTTTCTTTTTTATCATTTTTCGTCATGTTTTGTAATTCTTTTGCTTTTTCCTTTTGTTCTGGAAGAGGTATCCAAGCAAAATAAGAAGAAACAAATTCACCGTATTTTGTACTATCTTCCCCTACTTCTACTCCAAAATCATTTCTTGCTTGTTCTATATTTTCTTTTCTTTTTTCATTATTAATTTTTTTATTATTAAACTCATTATTCATAAAAACACACCTCATAAATAAGGTGTGCCTTTTTTTTATTTTTATTCTTTTTATTGCAAAAATGCTTTACAATCTTGTTTATTTATCTTCGTTTATAATTTTGTCAACCAATTTTTTTAGTTCCTCCTTATTAGGTAAGTATAATTCATATTTTGAAACAAATAGGTTAGTATCCATATTATAAGTTGCATATTCTACAACTAATTCATTGTTATTTCTTGTAAGAATTATACCAATAGGAGGATTATCGTCTATCTCATTTTCTTCTGTAGCAAAATATCCCATATACATATTCATTTGTCCGTATATCTTCATGTTTTACCTTGTTAATTTTTAAATCAATAATAACAAAACATTTTAATATTCTGTGGTAGAATACTAAATCAGCATGATAAAAATCATTGCCTATATGTATTGGATATTGACGCC
>CANOGC010000035.1 GCA_947565445.1 uncultured Clostridium sp.
CTGGAAACATATCTTCTTTATAATGATCCCAATGTCCACTTGTTTTATATAATGAAACATTTGCAAGTGATGGTGTATATACATGATTGTATCCCATTTTTACTTCTTTATCTTGAATATATCTTTCTAAAATCCTTCTTATTGTAGCTCCTTTTGGTAAATACATTGGTAATCCAGAGCCAACTAATTCATGTGTCATGAAAAGTTCAAGTTCTTTTCCTATTTTTCTGTGGTCTCTTTGTTTTGCCTCTTCTAGCATATTTAGATATTCTTCTAACATGCTTGCTTTTGGAAAAGAGATACCATAAATTCTTTGCATACTGTCTTTATTTTGATCACCTTTCCAATATGCTGCTGAAGTATTTAATATTTTCATTGTTTTTATACTACCTGTGCTTGGTAAGTGTGGTCCTGCACAAAGATCTACATATTCACCTTGCTCATAAAAAGATATTTCTTCTCCTTCTGGTAGTTCATTAATTAGTTCTACCTTATAATCCTCGCTTTTTTCCACCATTAGTTTAATTGCTTCTTCTCTTGGTAGAGTAAATCTTTTTATTTCTAAATTTTCTTTAATAATTTTGTTTGATTCTTCCTCTATTTTCTTAATATCTTCTTCATCAAATGGTTTTTCTACCTTGAAATCATAATAAAATCCATTTTCAATAGCTGGTCCTATTCCTAATTTTGTATCTGGAAATAGCCTTTTTACTGCTTGTGCCATAATATGAGTAGTAGTATGCCAATATGCTTTTTTTCCTTCTTCTACATCAAATGTTAGGATATTCACTTTGCAATCATCTTCTAATTTAAATCTTAAGTCTTTTATTTCACCATTTACTTCTGCTGAAGTTGCTACTCTTGCTAATCCTTCACTAATACTTTTTGCAAGTTCTAATACTGAAATTCCGTGATTCTACTTCTTTTATAGAACCATCTTTTAAACTAATTTTTATCATAATTTTCCTCCTTTTACACAAAAAATACCCCTAAGTATTTTTTGTCTTAAATACTTAGGGGTGCATATATACACGGTTCCACCCTATTTTTAACTTCATTTAGATTATAACGTAATCAACGTCTAGTTTTTTCTAGAAACAATGAGGTAGTTTTTCAAAACCGTTTTCTTGCAATTAGCTTTCAGCCTATGGCTAATTACTCTCTAAAAGTAACCTTGTTTTTACTTTGTCTCATTTTTGTTTTTACTATTTACAATATTTATTGTACATTCTTTTTAACTTATTGTCAACTACTTTTAGTTAAAATTACAAATTCTCTATTTGTCTTTGCAATACTTGCACTCTATCTTGTAAATCTACCATTTCTTGATTTTTCTCATATTTTGATACAAAATATCCTACTATAAATCCTAAAACAAAGATTCCTACTACTAAAAGTACACTTTTTATCCATTGTTCTTTTTGATACATTTCTTTATCATATATCTTCATTTTCATACTCATTCCCTCTTCCTATTTTGTTTCATATCCTGGTTTTCCAAGAAGCCTAAACATGTTCTTTTTATATTCCTCTACTCCCGGTTGATTAAATGGATTAACTCCTAATAATCTACCTGATACTGCACAACTAAGTTCAAAAAAGTAAATTAGTTCTCCTATGGTTTCTTCATCTAACTTTTCTAAATGTAATACAATATTAGGTACATCTCCATTTACATGTGCTTGTATTGTTCCTTCCATTGCTTTTTTATTTACAAAGTCTAATGTTTTTCCTGCTACAAAGTTCATTCCATCTAAATTATCTTCATCTTGCTTTATTGTTATATCACTATTTGGCTCATCAATTGCTAAAACTGTCTCAAATAAACTACGTCTTCCTTGTTGGATATATTGTCCCATAGAGTGTAAATCAGTTGTAAAAAGTGCACCTGATGGAAAGATTCCTTTTCCATCTTTCCCTTCACTTTCACCATATAACTGTTTCCACCACTCTATAAAATACTGCATCTTTGGTTCATAATTTACTAATATTTCTATATCTTTACATTTTTTGTATAATATATTTCTAATTACTGCATATTTATAACATTCATTATATTTTAAATTATCATCTTTGTATTTATCCTCTGCAATTTTTGCACCTCTTACTAACTTATCAATATCTATTCCTGCTACTGCAATTGGTAATAACCCTACTGCTGTTAAAACAGAATATCTTCCACCAACATTATCTGGAATTACAAAGGTTTCATACCCTTCTTCATTTGCGAGTGTCTTTAATGCTCCTTTTTCTTTATCAGTAGTAACATATATTCTTTTTCTTGCCTCTTCTATTCCATATTTATTTTCTAAAAATTCTCTAAATACTCTAAATGCAATTGCAGGTTCTGTTGTTGTTCCAGATTTAGAAATTACATTAACTGAAATATCTCTGTCTCCAATTACGTCTATTAAGTCATTTAAATAATTTGGGCTTAAGTTATTTCCTGCATATAAAATTTGTGGAAAATCTCTTTTTCCATAATTGTAAAATGTATGTGTTAAACTTTCTATAACAGCTCTTGCACCTAAATAAGAACCTCCTATTCCTATACACAATAAAATATCAGAATCTTTTTGTATTTTTTTAGCGGAGTTTTTAATTCTTGCAAATTCTTCTTTATCATAAGACGTTGGTAATGTAAGCCATCCTAAAAATTCCTTTTCATCATTTGCCTTTTCATGCAAATCTTTATGAATATTTTTTACTTCTTCTTTGTATTCCATAATATCTTCTACTGTAACACCAGTATTTTTATCATCTAATTTTACATATGACATATCTAAATCTTCCTCTCTTTGTTATAGTATATGTATATTCTATAATAAGTATTTAGGTTATGCAATATTTTTGAAAAAAAAAAGAAGAATTGTAATAAATATGCTTAATACTACATACATTCATCTTTTTTCTTACTTACTGCAAGTCCATCTCCTACTTCTAAAATTTCAGTTTTTAAATTTGGGTTTTCATTTACTTCTTTTAAATATTCTCTTAAATTTCTTACAGCAGTACGTTGTTTATGTTTGTTATAATCACTCATAACATATCCCTTATATAAAACATTATCTGCTAAAATAATTCCATTATTTGCAAGTAATCGTAATGCATGGCTTAAAAAGAATGGATATTTTCCTTTTGCTGCATCTATAAAAATCATATCATATTTATCATTTAAAGTTGGTAAAATTTCCACAGCATCTCCAAAATGAATATGTATTTTTTCTTCTACTTCTGCCCTTTTTAAATTTTTTCTTGCCTTTTCTACTCTCTCTTCTTCTCTTTCAATTGTATCTATATATCCATTTTCTTCTAAAAATTCTGAAAAGCAGATAGCAGAATACCCTACTGCTGTTCCTATTTCTAATATTTTTGTTATTTTTTTGTCTTTTAATAACTCATCAATTACTTCTAGTGTATCATCCATAATAATTGGAATATGGTCATTTAATGCCTCTTCTTTTATTTTTTCTAATTCTTGTTTATTCATGTATTTCTCCTATTTTTGTTACTATACTTTAATGAGCCGTGATGTTTTACATTCGGCTCATTAACATTATTGCAAAAGCAACAAGGTTTCTTAAGTACCTCACCCACAGGCTTTGCCTGTGAAGTGGGTCAGGTTCTTATTTTCTATTTGCACGTGCCGCAATTTCTCTATCCTTGCTACTTAATATTTTCTTTCTTAAACGAATACTTTTTGGTGTTACTTCTACTAGTTCATCTTCTTCTATAAATTCTATTGCTTTTTCTAAAGAAAATTGAATTGGTGGAACTAAACGAAGTGCATCATCTGAACCAGATGCTCTTGTATTGGTTAAATGTTTTTCTTTACATACATTAATTGCTAAATCTTCATTTCTTGAATTTAACCCAACTATCATTCCTTCATATACCTCTGTTCCAGGTCCTATAAATAATTCTCCTTTATCTTGTGCATTATATAAACCATATGTTACTGCTTTTCCTGGTTCAAATGCAATTATTGTTCCTCTTACTCTTGATAATACATCACCTTTATATGGTTCATATGAATCAAATACATGGCTCATTACTCCTACACCTTTTGTATCTGTTAAAAACTCTGTTCTGTAACCAATTAATCCTCTTGCTGGAATTTTAAATTCAATTTTAGTATGTCCATCTTCTGCTGGCTCCATATTAATCATTTCTGCTTTTCTTTGTCCTAATTTTTCAATAACTGTACCAATTGCATCATCTGGTACATTAACTGTTAGCATTTCAACTGGTTCACATTTTTGCCCATTTATTTCTTTTATAATAACTTTTGGACGAGATACTAATAGTTCAAATCCTTCTCTTCTCATGTTTTCAATTAAAACTGATAAATGTAATTCCCCACGTCCTGATACTTCAAAACTATCTGGTGAGTCTGTTTCTTTTACTCGTAAACTTACATTTCTTTCTAGTTCTTTAAATAAACGGTCACGAATATGACGTGATGTAATAAATTGCCCTTCTTTTCCTGCAAATGGTCCATTATTAACGCTAAAGGTCATAGATACTGTTGGTTCATCAATATCTACGAAATCTATTTTTTCTGGATGTTCGTAATCACATATTGTTTCCCCAATATTTATATCTGGTATTCCTGCAATAGCTATAATATCTCCTGCTTTTACTTCTTCTACTTCTACTCTTTTTAAACCTACATGCGTATACAGTTTTGCAATTCTTCCATTTGTTACTTTTTCATCTTTTTTGCAAATAGAAACAGGCATTCCTAGTTTTACGCTTCCTCTTTCTACTCTTCCTACTGCAATTCTACCAACATAATCATCATAATCTATGTTAGATACTAGCATTTGCATTGTTCCATCTATATCACATGCTGGTGGATTTATTTTATCTACAATTGTTTCAAATAAGCAGTTTAAATCAGATGTTTCATCTGTTAAATTCATTTTACCTATTCCTTGTTTTGCAGATGCATACACAACTGGAAAGTCTAGTTGATCATCATTTGCATCTAATTCTATAAATAACTCTATAACTTGATCTACTACTTTTTCTGGGTTTGCTCCTGGACGGTCTATTTTGTTAATTACTACAATTGGTTTTAGGTTTAATGCTAACGATTTTTTTAATACTTCTCTTGTTTGTGGCATTGGTCCTTCAAATGCATCTACTAATAATAAAACACCATCTACTGTTTTTAAAACTCTTTCTACTTCTCCTCCAAAATCAGCATGTCCTGGTGTATCTACTATATTAATTTTAATATCTTTATACATTACAGATGTATTTTTAGAAAGTATTGTTATTCCTCTTTCCTTTTCAAGATCGTTTGAGTCCATAACTCTTTCTGCTACTTGTTCATTTTCACGAAATACATGGCTTTGTTTTAATAGTGCATCTACTAATGTTGTTTTTCCATGGTCTACGTGTGCAATAATTGCTATATTTCTTATCTTTTCGTTGTTCATGTGTATTACTCCTATCATTTTCATTTTTGAAAGGTTGCATCAATTTGCAACCTTTTTAACTTTACTATTATATAACATATTGTATTATTTTGTCAACTCTACAATAGAATTCATAATAAGTTCGCTCGCCTCTTCTAATGCTTGTTTTTCAGTTTCTTTGTTTTTGTACATTTGGCTATATTTTGATAAATCTATTGGTTTTCCATATACAATTTTTACTTTTTGAAATGCTTTTAATCCGCCAGATATACCAACTGGTATTACTCTTGTACCAGTTCTTAAAGCAAAAAATGCTGCCCCATCTTTTACTTTTTCATTTTTCTCTAGCCCATTTCTTGTTCCTTCTGGAAATAGTGCAATACTTTCTCCATCTTTTAATGCTTTTAATGTCGTTTTTAGTGCTGTTACATCTTTAGAATCTCTTTTTACATATATCCCCTCAAATATTACCCCTAAAAAAGCAAAAAATGGATTTTTTCGTAAATCTTCTTTTGCCATAAAACGTACATGTCTTCCTACTGTACTTACAATTAATGGTGGGTCTAAATAATTTCTATGGTTTCCACAAAAAATAAATTTCTCGTCTTTTAATATATTTTCTTTTCCTACAATTTCTGCTCTATGCACTACTTTACAATAGATATAAATTGCACCTTTTACAATTCCTCTTGCAATTTTTTTAAAAAATAATTTCATGTTAATATTCTCCCTTATTGTTTTTTAGAACCCCAGTCACCTACGGTGACAGCCCCCTTAGGTAAAGGGGCCTTTACTCTACTATTATAGACTAGTTTGTTAATTATAAAAAGTAGACAAAAGCCTCCAAAGGAGTGATGGAGGAGTATCATCTTACATTTTTTCTTCTATAATTTTATATACAACATCTGCACATTCGTCTACGTTCATATTAGTTCCATCTACTAATATTGCATCATCTGCTTTTTTTAATGGTGCAATTTCTCTTTCTGAATCGATTTTATCCCTTTTTATTACACTTTCTAATACTTCTTCATAAGACATGATTATTCCTTTTTCTTCATTTTGCCTTATTCTTCTTCTTGTTCTTTCTTCTGCTGATGCATCTAAATAAATTTTTACATCTGCATTTGGAAATACTACTGTTCCTATGTCTCTTCCTTCCATTACAATACTTTGTCTTTTTGCTAAATTTCGCTGTAATTCAAGTAGTTTTCCACGAACTTGTGGTATTTTAGATACTTCTGAAATAATGTCTGTTATTTGTTTTGTACGAATTTCAGTTGAGACATCTTCTCCATTTAAGAAAACTCTTTGCCCATTGCTTTCTTCTTTAAAACTAATTTCTATTTGGCTTAGTAATTCTTCTATTTTTTCTATTTCGTGTAACTCTATTTTCCTTCTTATTATTTCTAGTGTTACACACCTAAACATAGCACCTGTATCTACATTTAAAAATCCAAATTTTTCAGATACAAGTTTTGCAATAGTCCCCTTTCCAGTTCCTGCTGGTCCATCAATAGCAACAACAAATGACATTTTTTATTCCTCCTTTTTTATTGGTACTTCTATTCCCTTTACTACTATTTCAATATTTTGAACATTCATAGCTGTTAATTGTTCAATTTCTTTTGTAATCTTTTGTTTAAATTCTTGTACACTATCTATTACATTATATCCATAACATATAATTAATTCTAGATATATATATTGCCCATCACCTGTAGTATCTACCCTTGTTTTGGCTATTTTATGAATAGCTTGTGATTTACTTGCCATATATTCTATAATTTGCCTAAACACACTATCTGAAATTGTAAAATTTCCTAAATAACTAAATGTTGGTCTTATAATTGATTTTTCTGAAATGTATGGTTTTGCTCCATTTCCTTTTGATTTGAAAATCTGAAGTGGGTCTAAAAGATAACCTGAAAAGTCTTTTTTTAGAGCAAATGTTGGTACTGGTATAACATGTTTTCCTTCTGTTATGCGCATTCTTCGAGCTGTTTCCATTTCTTCTTTTGTAGCAATATCTGTAATATATATAAATTTTGAAATCTCTGGTAATCCTAAATTTTCTGCAATTTTTTTTACCATATTATCTGAAGTTCCTAAAATAAGTATTTTATCTGGTTTATGCTTTTTTATTGCTTTTATTACTTCTTCTTTTTCTTCATTTTCTAAAAATAGTGCCTCTTTTACAGTTTCTATTTTTGTTGGTGCTTTTTTGGCTGAATTTCCTGCAAGTATTTCATTTTCTTTAATAAAAAGCCCGTCATCTATTATATAATTTATTCCATGCTCACTTGCAACAAGCCCTGCTCTATAGCTTTTCCCTGTTCCAGATGGCCCAACAAAAGCATATACTGTTACTTTTTCTCTTGTGTCTAATAAATTTAGAATACTCATACATCTGCTCCTTTAAAATCTTGTAATTTTTAATTTATTATGCTTTAATAATTATAACACTTTAGTAAAGAATTGGAAAGGAATTTTAATAAAAATGAATACACTTATTGTTTCTGGTGGAGAAATTAACTTGGATTTTTTATATAAATATTATAATGATAACAAAAATAGTACTATTATTGCTGTTGATAATGGATTAAATGCTTTACATGAATTAAATATTATTCCACATCATATAGTAGGTGATTTTGATTCTATTAATAAAGAAACACTATTTTTATATTCTAATAACCCTAATATAATTATTCACAAATATAACCCCGAAAAAGATTATACAGATACTGATATTGCCATTAAACTTGCTATAGATTTAAATAGTTCTTGTATAAATATAATTGGTGGTTTTGGAAATCGTATTGACCATTTGCTTGCAAATATTCATATATTGATGCATGGTTTAAATGCTAATATTCCATGCTATTTATTAGATGAATGTAATAAAGTATATTTAATTAATACTACTACAGAAATTTATAAAAGTAAAGCGTATGGAAAATATATCTCACTTATTCCTTTAACAAATTCTGTAAATGGATTAACCTTAACTGGTTTTAAATATCCTCTTAATAATTATACCCTACCAATTGGTGTAAGTTTAGGTATTAGTAATGAAATAATAGATGATATTTCAACAATTTTATTATCTAATGGTATTTTAGTAGTAATAGAAAGTAGAGATTAAAAAATCTCTACTTTATCCTATATATATTACATGCATTCATTCCTTGTACATGTTCATATGAAGAAAGCCCTAATGTATCAGTTATTTCTTGTAAATGCGGATTATGTTCTATTCCTCCATTTATAATTACTATTAACCCTTTAGATGTATCTATTTCTTTAAAGATTTCTTCTAATTTTTCTTTACTAAATTTCCTAACATCCATAACATATGATTTATCTAATATCGTAAATAAGTATAAATCATCTAAAAATCTATTTTGATTTGTATTAAATACATATAAGCATGGAACATCGTGTTCTTTTTCTATAATGTTTACAATTTCTTTTTTGTCTTTATATAAGTAATAGTAATCTATCCCTCCACCTAAATGTAGATTTGGAAGTATTAGCATAATTATAAATATAGCTGATAAAATGTTATATGTTGCTCTTTTAGAAAATACTTTTTCAAACATTACTTTTGATAAGTAAAATACTCCTATTACCATAAGCGGACATACTGGCATAATATACCTAAGTTCTTGGTATGGTGAAATAAGCCCAACAATAGTAAAATATATAATTGTTGGTATAAACATTAACCAAAATTCTTTATTTTCAAATTTTAATGTAATCTTCTTGTTTTTTGATAGTTTATATATTGCAATTACTATTGCTACTAAAGCTAATAATATTAGTACTCCATTAAATGTATTATGGTTTAGAATTCCTAGATATGACCCTAAAGAGTTCCACATTTTTTGAATATCTAATAAGCTAGACATTGCTCCTGTTCCTCTATACCCCATAAACATATGAACAAATGAATATGGGAAAATAGCAAGCGATATAACTGCTGAAACTACCATTGTTACAATATATTTTATCAAATTTTTGATGTTTTTTTCTTTTATAAATTTTATTACATATATAACAAATAGCACAAATAAGAATACTAAATAGTAGTAATGTGTTAATGAACCTATTATTATAAATATAGACATTAGTGCCAAATCTTTTATTTTTAAGCTCTCTTTTTTCAAATTGATAATATGTAAGTATGATATGATTAATAGGTTTAGTGCATTTAATGCATACATTCTAATATATACTGTTGTATCAATAGATGCTAGTGTACATCCATTTACGAGTACAACAAAAACTGCATATAGTTTGTTTTTAAATATCCTATTTGAAATAAAATATATCATAATGCTTGTTAATATAAATATTATAATATTTAGTATAATTCCTGTCCACTTTGAAAATGAATCTATTGTAAAGCTTGCAGATATTCTTAATAGTAAATAATAAAATGGTGGATGTACGTCATTTTTCTGGTTTTCATATACTGGTGTAAAATTTAGTGCTTCTTCGCTCGATATAGACAAATAATCGTAGTAATATTCTTTTTCGTGCCAATTGTTATAAAAGTCTTCATTATTCATAATATCAACTTTGTCATAATTCATTAGTCCATATGAATACCCTTCATCCATATGTAAATATGCTTTATCTATTCCGTATTTAATACGTATTCCTACTTGTAAAAGTATAATAGCTACCAATAGAATGATTAATACTTTGTTTTGATTGTTTTTAATAAATTCCTTTATTTTCTCCATTTTATTTTCCTTTCATAACAAATTAGGGATATAGTTTTCATATATCCCTAAAAATTTATGCAACTTCATTAATTTTAATATTACGAACATGTTCAATTTTATCCCAATTAGTTTCTCTTTTAAATAAGCATTTAAAGTTTATTAGTAACCAAGATCCTAAGAACAATGGATAGCATAATAACCCTTTCCACATTGGTTTTATTGGTTTTTTATCTAATATCATAATTAAAATAGCTGTTCCAATTGGTAGTAAAAATGTTGGTATTAAATATCTTAGTATATTAATTAGTAATTCCCCTGTGGTAATTCCATTTCCTAAATACATAATAAAGTTAATAGCAAGTAGTACTAATGTTAAAATAAACATAGGAATACTTCCAATAATATATAAAAATCCATCAAAATTCATTAATGTTTTCTTTTCTTTTGTTGCAACGGCTAAGTCTTTTGTATAGTTTTGAATACATTGCATATGTCCTACTGTCCATCTTGAACGTTGAGACCAACTTTGTTTAAAACCTACTGGTTGCTCATCATATACAATTGCTTCTGTTGACCAGCCTAGCCTTTTACCCGCAATAATTCTTTTTAAAGAAAATTCTATATCTTCTGTTAAAGTTTTTGTATCCCATCCATTTGGTTTTACAACATCAAATTTTACCAT
Source organism: uncultured Clostridium sp. (assembly GCA_947565445.1). Taxonomy (GTDB): domain Bacteria; phylum Bacillota; class Clostridia; order TANB77; family CAG-508; genus RGIG8482. The sequence continues at coordinate 10,845 of CANOGC010000035.1, forward strand.
AAATCCAGTTCCATTAATTAATGGAGATAATCCTAAGTTATATCTTGCTAAATGATAAAAACGATTCATTGTCCAATAAAATATTGCATATCCTGCTGATACCCAACTATCTGTTGGGTTTTTGATATCACGGTATCCTTGTACAACGTCTTCACCTTGGCAAAGCTTTTTGTTCATACTTTTAATGAATTTTTCATCTACAATGTTATCTGCATCAAATACACAAAATGCGTCATATGGAGCATTTTCTTCTATTTTTTGCCCTAAAAACCAGTTTAATGCATGACCTTTTGTTTTATTTTCTTCATCAAAACGTTCATATACAATTGCTCCTAAATCTTTTGCAATTTGTGCTGTTTTATCTGTACAGTTATCTGCAATTACATATATATCATATAATTCTTTTGGATAGTCTTGTTTTTTTAAACTTTCTATTAAGTTTCCAATAACAGATTCTTCATTGTGTGCTGGTATTATTGCCATAAAACGATTTTGTTTATCTTCTAAAATTGGTTTATCTTTTAATTTTACTAACGAGCATATACTTACAATGAATTGGTATAACCAAAATATGGTTACAATCCAAACTAATGCTTGTTGAATTATATATATATATACCATTTTTTACCTCTCTTTTTTATTACTTGTCTATATAATGTATTTTTCTACTATTAATATTATACTATTCTTGGCAATTTTTTTCAATGTTTCCAAAAAAATTCATAAATTGTTAAGAAAATTATTCTTCCTTCTCTTCTACTTCTTCTAGTTCTTTCATGCTTAGATTAATTCTTCCTTGGTCATCTATTTCGTATACTTTTACTTTTACTGTGTCTCCTACTTTTAATACATCTTCTACTTTTTCTATTCTTTTATGTGAAATTTTTGATATGTGTACTAATCCTTCTTTTGCTCCACCTAATTCAATAAATGCTCCAAATGGCATAATTTTACTTACTGTTCCTTCGTAGATTTCTCCTACTTCTAAGTCTTTTCCTATATCTTCTACCATTTTTAAGGCTTTTTTGCCACCTTCTGCATCATTTGAATAAATAAATACTCTTCCATCTTCTTCTATATCTATTTTTACACCAGTTTCAGCAATTATTTTGTTAATCATTTTTCCACCAGGTCCAATAACATCTTTTATTTTGTCTACATTTATTTGTGTTTTTGTGATGTTTGGTGCGTATTTAGAAATTTCGTCTCTTGGTTTATCTATTTGTTTTAACATAACTTCTTCTAAAATGTATTTTCTAGCATTTCTTGTTCTTTCAAATGCTTCTTTTATTATTTCATAAGTTAAACCATCTATTTTAATATCTACTTGTATTGCTGTAATTCCTTTTTCTGTTCCACCTACTTTAAAATCCATATCTCCAAAGAAATCTTCTAAACCTTGAATATCTGTTAGCATAATGTAATGGTTTGGGTCATTTTCATCTGTTACAAGTCCTGTTGAAATACCTGCAACTGGTCTTTTTATTGGAACTCCCGCATCCATAAGTGCAAGTGTACTTCCACATATACTTGCTTGTGATGTAGAACCATTTGAGCTTAATACTTCTGATACAACACGTATTGCATATGGAAATTCATCTTCTGATGGAATAACTGGAACTAGTGCTTTTTCTGCTAATGCTCCATGTCCTATTTCACGTCTTCCTGGTCCACGTGATGGTCTTGCTTCTCCTACACTGTATGATGGGAAATTGTATTGGTGCATATAGCGTTTTGAACTTTCTTCATCTATTCCGTCTAGTTCTTGTTCTTCACTTGCCATACCTAATGTTACAACAGACATAACTTGTGTTTGACCTCTTGTGAATAATGCACTACCATGTACACGAGGAAGTAATCCTACTTCACAAGAAAGTGGACGTATTTCGTTAATCTCCCTTCCATCTGGTCTTTTTTTCTCTTCTAGTATCATTTTACGTACTGATTTTTTCTCTAATTTGTATAAACTGTCTGCAATATCTGTAGCTTTTTCTTCTGCTACTTCTTTTCCATATTTTTCTACAAAATATGCTTTTACATCTTCTAATAGTTTGTCCATTGCAACATCTCTTACTTCCTTATCTACTGCTTGTACATCTTTATACATTCTTTCTGCATATTTTTCTTCAATTTCTGCATAAACATCATGGTCTACTTCAAAAGATTTGTATTCAAATTTTGGTTTTCCAATTTCATCTTTCATACCTTGAATAAAGTCACATAATTTTTTAATTTCAATATGTGCTTGTTTTATTGCTTCTAACATTGTGTCATCTGGTATTTCATCTGCTCCTGCTTCAATCATTGCAATTTTTTCTTTTGTTCCTGCAACTGTTAGAGTTAACCTTGAGTTTTCTCTTTGTTCTAATGTTGGGTTTATAACTATTTGGTCATTTACATATCCTACATTTACTGCTGCTGTTGGTCCTCCAAATGGAATATCAGAAATTGATAATGCTGCTGATGCTCCAATCATTGCTGCTACTTCTGGTGAATTGTCTGGTTCTACTGATAATACAGTTGCAACGACACATACATCATTTCTAAAGTCTTTTGGAAATAGTGGACGTAGTGGCCTATCTATTGCTCTTGATGTTAAAATAGCTTTGTCTGCTGGTTTTCCTTCTCTTTTTTGATAGCTTCCTGGTATTTTTCCTACTGAGTATAATTTTTCTTCATAGTCAACTGATAATGGGAAAAAGTCTATCCCATCTCTTGGTTCTTTTGATGCAGTAACATTTACCATAACAACAGTGTCTCCATATCTTACCATAACACTACCATTTGCAAGTTCTGCAATTTTTCCTGTTTCAATGCTTAATTTTCTTCCTGCAAGTTCTGTTTCAAATGTTCTAAACATAATTCATTTCTCCTTTTTATTTTAATTTATATAATCAATAATAGGATAATAGGGTAACCTCTATATTATATAAAGAAGGACACAGTGGTGTCATGTCTTTTGGGTATTTCCACAAACGACGCCCCTACATCTTAACTTAAAATAGAGTAATTTACTTTATACAATATACAAGCTACTTCTATTTTCTATTATTGTTTATAGGTTTAAGATAGCATTATAGGACGTTTAATTTATGGTTTTAAACGCCCTACAAAAATTATTTTCTTAAATTTAATTTTTCAACAATAACTCTATATCTTTCGATATCTTTTTTAGCTAAGTAGTTTAGTAAGTTTCTTCTTTTACCAACCATTTTTAAAAGTCCACGTCTTGAATGATTATCCTTTGTATGAACTTTTAAGTGTTCTGTTAATTCTGTAATTCTTTCTGTTAAAAGAGCTATTTGAACTTCTGGTGAACCAGTGTCCTTCTCATCTCTTTTGTAAGTTTTAATAATTTCTTCTTTTCTTTCTTTTGTCATATTAAACAACCTCCTATAATTATATTTTCTCCTTAAACTGAGCTAAAGTGGAGTTTTATCCTTAAGCTAAGTATAAGGCTTAACATATGTTATTTTACTATATTTACAAACAAAAATCAAGGTTTTGGCAAAATTTTCTAAAAAATAAGGTTACAAGAAATTTATTACTCCGTTTAAAATATGCTATTATGTAACCATAGAATCACTTAATATACCTTATATGAAATATTCATATCTACTCTACCATTTATTCCTGCTACAAAACCATTAGAACTATACTGCCACATTGTATAATTACCTGTATAATTAGATGGTTTTTCTAATGGATTATCTTGTGTTACTCCTGTATAATGTGCAAGCCATAAATCATAATGTGAAAGCTTGTCCATTTCAAGATTATCTATCGCAAAATTCTTTCCTGTATATATCATAGGTTTGTACCCTGCATCTTTTATTGTGTCACAAAAAGCTTGTGCTATCCTTGTTCTTTCTTCTTTTGTTAGGGCATCAGCTCTACCTGTTCTTGTTGGAGAACTACTATATTCTAAATCTATCGCAACTGGATATGTAATTTTATATTTCTTTATGTTTTGTATTACGAAGTTCGCTTCATCTATAGCTTCTTTTTCATTTATAGCTTGTGAGAAGAAATATACTCCTACTGGAATATTATATTTAGTTGCTTCACTAATATTGTAGTCATATGTACTATCTTTTACTAGTTTTCCATCTGTTCCATCACTAGATATTCCATAACCTCTATATCCCATTCTAATCATAGTAAATTGAACTCCAGCTTTTTTTACATTAGCCCAGTCTATAGTTTTTTGAAAACTTGATACATCTATTCCATGTATAATTCCATTTTTAGGCTCTAGTTTTATTTCTATTGCCTCTAGCCTAAGTTCTCTACCTGTTGTTCCTGCCTCTTCACCATTCTTTTTCCAGTCCTGCCATCCTATACTTTCTACATGTACACGATATAAAATATCATATTTTTGCTTGATTTCCCCTGTTAAATCAATTTGAATACCTTCTAATCTATATCCATAACCAACTGTTCCAGCTATTTCACCATCTCTTTTCCAGTCTTGCCATCCTATATTTTGTACATGTGTTCTATATTCAATAGAACCTGCCATTATATTATGGTTTATATCTATCTTTATAGCTTCTAATCTAAGTCCTCTTCCTTCTGTTCCTGCTGGTCTTCCATTTTTTAATGTGCTTTGCCACCCTATATCTTGTACTTGTGTAGAGTATGCTACATATGGCTCTTTTGTTGCATCATGAAATGGAACTGTTGTTGATCCTGGTGCTTGGCTACCTTTTTTTACTAATTTTATTTCAATCGCCTCTAAACGATATCCATATCCTCCTGTTCCAGACTCTCCACCATTTTTTGCCCAATCTAACCATCCAAATTCTTGTGCATGTACTCTATAATAAATATCATATAATGTTGCAATTTCACCTGTTAGGCGTATTCTTATTGCTTCTAGCCTTAAACTTTGTCCACTTGTTCCTGATACTTCATCATTTCCTACAAAATTTTGCCAACTTATATTTTGAACATGTGTACAATATTCAATACTTCCCCCTATACCTGCATTATCTAAATTTATTCTTATTCCTTCTAATCGTAAACTTTTACCACTTGTTCCTGATTGTTTTCCTTCTTGTACATAGTCTTGCCAGCCTATTTCTTGTACATGTGAAGTATATGTTATATGTGGTGTGCTTACCGCTTTTACAATATTTATATAACTTGATATTATGATAGATAATACCATAACTACAATTATACTGCATGTTAGTTTTTTCATATAATTTCCCCCCTATATTATTTCTTTTAATTCACTTGCTTATTTTTCTTTAATATTTGCATAACTAAATCTTTACCTTCTGTTAATGTCATTTTTATTCCATCTCTCATTAGTACAAAACTTGTAATAATTACTAATATAACATATGTAATACATCCTATTATACTATTTGGTATTTGTCCACATATTAAAAACATTATTAATATACTAAATATATAAATATAATTCTTTAAATCTAGCCTATATTCTTTAAAATCAAGTTCACCAATTATAAACCATACTGTACTTGTTATTAAAGTTGCAACTGCTATCCCCTCTATACTCCTAAACATTAAGAATAATATGATATTTAATATTACAGATAACCCAACTATGAAAAGCATTATAATAAAATACTTTTTTTGTTGTTTTCTTACTTTATATGCATTAATATGAACACATCTTACCATTATTGTAATATATTGTGCTGCAAATAGTATAAATAGCACATTTAGTACATCATTATATTTTTGTATCCAAGTTTGTATAACAAATTTAGCTGGAAATACTACTACTATAATAATAGCTGCTAGTAATACTATTATTTTCTTTATTTTTAATACATCATCTCTTCCATTTCTATTAGACAAATAATTGTACATTACTGTACTTATAGGCATAATAAAAACATTCATTAAATTTTCTATGCTTGCTGCAAAAGAATAAACTGCAAACTTTATTTTTCCTAATAAACCTTGTACAAAAAGCCTATCTATACCCGTAAAAATGTTATTACAAAAATTTCCTACTAGTAGTAAAAATCCACTTCTTATATTTTGTACAAAATACTTTATATTTGCTTTAGCCTTATCTTTTCCAAATATCTTTCGTGCTTCTATTTCTATTGAAATCCAATATATCATATATACTATAATGTATCCTACAATATATTTGATAGAATCATCTGTTTTTAAAATTAATAGTAAAAATACATTTACTATAAAGATTAATACTGTATTTACATTTGTAAATATAGAATACTTTTTAAATAACCCTGTTGCTTGATATAGTTGCCTTAAATAATCTCCTATGTTTATTGGTAATATAACTAATGCACAAAATAGTAATATTTTGTTTTTTAATATTAAACATATAACCATTACTATAATAGCTTCTATTATTTGAAATATTTTGAAGGTTTTAAATTCTTCTCGTATTTCTTTTTTATCTACTTTATCTATGCTTTTTCCACCTAATCGCAAATACATTCCATCTGAAAATCCCAAATGTAGAACTGTTACATAGCTTACATATAATTGGAACAATCTAATATTTGCATATGTATCAACAGATAGTAACTTAGGTAGCACAAAACCTGTAAACAAACCTATTATTAAGTTTATTGCATTAGCTATAAATACATATACTATTCCTTTTTTTATGCCCA
>CANOGC010000036.1 GCA_947565445.1 uncultured Clostridium sp.
TTTTAGCATAATATGCTTTTAATAGTTTTTCTATAAGTAATTGTCCAAAAAATAGGCAATAAGTATTTCTATTTTTCTCTTTTAAATCATGCATAACGTCATAATCTCTATCAGAACTTTTAATCCAATAATTCATTAAATCTATGTTATTCATATAATTCCTCACTTTCAACCTATTCTTATTATAACATTATTATCAATTTTTTACTACATTTTATTGACAATTTTATAAAACTTCTAACAATATATTTTCATTAAGTACATGTTCCTACAAAGGTTTATAATACCATTATCAAACAACATTTTAATTTTTAAAATAATTTACTTTCTTTACTATATAATAAGAAACATAAAATGGTATTGTCATTTGTACTACTATCATTATTAAACTATATAAGATTCCTCCATTTGTTATCTTGTATAATATCTCAATTGGATTATTGGGAAAATTATTTGATATAAACATCAAGTTGCCATTAAAGAAATGATTTATTATTAAAGCTATAATGCACATCATTCCTATTAAACTTGCAAAATATTTAATATCCTCTTTTTTTAATTCTATATACTTTGTTTTATTTACTAGTATTCCTAAATATATCATTATTCCATGAAATAAGAAACTATGAATACTTAAAATATGAAAAGCAGGATATATTGGCAATGATGTAGACGGATATATGATAAAAACTATTCCTCCAATTGCTACTCCAGCCCCTAATGTCACATCTCCTATCCTTTTTAATATACCTTTTCCAAATGAGCTTAAAGCTCCCGCATACAGCAATATACTACAATAATATAGCGGAACGTATGTATTAACATCATATATTGAATTATGCTTTATATTGTAAATTATTTTTAATATTTCCATTACCAAAACGCTTATAGTTATCCATTTTATAATATTGTATATATCTTGTTTCGTTTTACTAATTGAATATTTTAATGAAATAAAGATTCCCATTATTGTGATTGTAATTAAAGCAAAATGTCCTTTTGTAAATATTCCACAAGGTTCATATTCTCCCATTTCTGCAAACACTTTTCTTCATCTTCTTTCTATAAAGATTAAATTTCTTCACTTTTATTATTAATACTATATAATATAATATACAATAATAAAGAAAAGAACAAGTCTTTAGGTTAAAATACTTGTTTTTTACTTCTAATACTTTTCCATATAAAAAACCAGAAATAATCTATATTTCTAGTTTATATCTTTCTATACACTCTGTGCTCCTTTTAAGTATTCTACATATTCTTCTAAGCAATATCCTTTTTCTTTCATTATTTTTGCATGTTCTTTTCCTACATATCTCCAGTGCCACGATTCATACGTTATTCCTGTTATATCCTGCTTGTCCTTTGGATAACGTAGAACAAATCCATATTCTGCTGCATTTTTTTGTAACCATGTAAATGCTTTTGTGCTTTCAAATTCGTTTGTTACTGTGTTAAAGTCTGCTGCTAATGCTAAATTGTGTTCACTCATTTCTGGTCTTTGTACTACAGTCTGTGCTAATCTTTCTGCTTCTTCCTGAGATTTTCCTTTGTTTTTTTGAGTTTGTACTTGTCTGTTAAAAAGTTCTTCTTGTTTTTCATAACTTCTATATGCTGATTGTACCCATATTTTTGTAATTCCTTCTTTGTACATTGCATTTATCATGCTTTTTAAATAGCTTATAGCTCTTTTATCAAACTTAATTCCATCATCTATTTCACTTAGTTCTGGAATATAGCTTCTATCTACTCTATTATCCTTATTTACTAGTTTTAAGTTCCACTGGTTTAAAATTTCATTATTCGCATTATCTGTTTTATTGTCCGTAGATAGGGCTTGTACTGTTTTTGGTTCTTCTTGTTTAACCATTTGTTTAGGCTCTTCTTTAGGCTTAGTAACAAGAAAGATAATTCCTTTTATCATCATAACAATTAAAGCTATAATCATTATAAAACCTATTATAATGATACTAATTCCTCTTATAAATTTCTTTTTATTTACAATTCGCATTTATAGCTCACCTTCTTCGTATATTGTATCTTTTCTTACCTTTTTCGTCAAGGGATATATTTGGCAATTAATGATTTTATTTTTATACCTTGTTTAGAAAACATTTCTTCATGTTCTGTTATAATGTTGTTATCTAAATTTTCGCTATGTAAATCATAAGTTTTCCATATTATTTCAAATCCTGTATCCTCAAAATAATGTAAGCTATCTATAAATAAATTATCATCATCTGTTTTAAAATGAATTTCCCCATTTTCTTTTAAAAAGGTTTTATATAGCTCTAATTGTTTTGGATGTGTTAGCCTTTTTTTATGATGCTTACCTCTGGGCCATGGATTACAAAAATTTATATAGATTTTATCTACTGTATCTTCTTTATCCATCATTTCTAGTATTTGTTCAATATTACATCTTGTTAATATTACATTGTCTATTTCTTTATCTTTATATACCTCTTCTACATTTCTTTTTGCAAGCCCTAACATTGTGTCTATTAAATCTACACCAATAAAATTGATATTAGGATTCCTAAAAGCAATGTTTGCAATAAATTGACCTTTTCCACACCCTAATTCTATATGTAATGGTCTTTCTTCTTTAAAAACATTTTTCCACTTTCCCTTGTAATCTTGCGGATTATCAATATAAAATGGGCTTTCTTCTAATTCTTTTTCAGTCCAATTTCTTCTCCTAATTCGCATGTTTTTTCTCCTTTAATACTATTTTTGTCATTTCATTAAACAAAATAAAGTTTGCTACAGCTATTGCACATATTCCAATTACTAGTAATCCATATTCTATTGTTATAGCTACTGAAAACCAATCTTTTAAAATTATAAAGCATCCTATAAAAAGTAGTATCATACAAATTAAAAGTGTTGTTCTTAATATGTTAAATGGCTTACTAATTTTAGCAAGTAGAATAAAGCCTATTACTACTGTAGATATAACACATAACGTTTCATAAATTTCTACTGGTATTTCATATTTGTAACATATAATTGCAATAATACAAATGTTAATTACTGTACTTAATGCGGTTGGCATTGCTTTACTAATAACATTTTGTATAAACTTACCTTTTACTCTATTTTTATTTGGTTCTAATGCCAAGATAAATGATGGTATTCCTATACATACTAATGCAATTAAACTTAATTGTATTGGCATAAATGGATATGGCATTCTAGCAAACACAAATATAATTGCTAAAATAGTAGCATAAATTGTTTTAGATAAGAATAGGCTTGCTGAACGTTCTATATTGTTAATTGTTCTTCTTCCTTCTGCTACAATTTTAGGCATAGATTTAAAGTTTGAATCTAATAATACTAATTGAGATACACTACGTGCTGCATCACTTCCACTTGCAATAGCGATACTGCAATCTGCCTCTTTTAATGCTATTACATCATTTACTCCATCACCTGTCATTGCAACTGTATGTCCTTGTTCTTTTAATGCAAGAATTAATTGTTTTTTCTGTATTGGTGTTACTCTACCAAAAATTGTATATTTAGTAGCTACCTTTTTTAATTCTTCTTCTGCCTCTATTTTACTGCAATCTATATAACTTTTATATTCTTCTATTCCTGCATGTTTTGCAATTTTAGATACAGTTACAGGATTATCTCCTGATATTAGTTTTATTTGTACTCCTTGTTCTTTAAAATAATTTAGCGTTTCTTTTGCTTGTGGTCTTATTTTATCTGTTAGTAATATCATACCTAAATATTCTATATTTTCTGGTAATGCTTCTTTATTTAATACTTCATGTGCTTTTGCAAGTACTACTACACGGTAATCTTCTACATGTTTTTCGATTTTTTCTCTATAATTATCATATTTACTTCTTAAAACGTATTCTGGTGCACCTATTATATAGCTTTCTCCATTTTCAAAAGAAATTCCAGACCATTTTTTATCTGATGAAAATGGTATTTCTTTTATTCTATTTTGTTCTACTTGTTTCGTAAATTTATCTCTAATTGCTTCTATTGTTGCATTATTATCCCCCGAATATTTTCCTAGAATAGATAAGATATCTTCCATTTCTTCTTCATTTTTCTCTGTAATGATATCTTTTACTTCCATTTTTCCTTCTGTTATTGTTCCTGTTTTGTCTAAACATAGCATGTCTACTCTTGCTAATGTTTCTATACAATATAGCTCTTGTACTAATACTTTGTTTTTAGATAATCTAATAACACTTACAGCTAAAACTGTGCTTGTAAGTAATACCAATCCTTCTGGTATCATTCCAATAATTGCTGCAACTGTATTTACTACTGCATTTTTTAGGCAGTTTCCTTCTAACCCTAATTGATTAAAAAATAGTAATGCTCCTACTGGAATTATAACTATTGATACTGTTTTTATAATTTTATTTAAAGATTTCATTATTTGTGAGTTAACTTCTTTTACGTATTTTGCTTCTTTTGAAATTTTGCAAGTATAGTTTTCTTCTCCTATACGTTCTACTTTTCCGTATGCATTTACCACTTACTACGTAACTTCCAGATAAAATCATATCTCCTTTTTTCTTTAATATAGAGTCTGATTCTCCTGTAATGCAAGATTCATTTACTTCTATCTCTCCTTCTTGCAAAATGCAGTCATTTACAATTTGATTTCCTGCCTCAAATATTGCAATATCATCTAATACAACTTCATTTATTCCAATTTCTTGCTCTATACTATCTCTTATAACACGAATTTTGGTAGAAGAGATTACTGCTAGTTTGTCTATTACTCTTTTTGAATGAATTTCTTGTAATGTGCTTATTGCTGTATTTATAATAACTAGACCTAAAAATAGCATGTTTTTATATGAGCCTACACTAAATACTGCAATTGCAAGTAATAAATTGATTAAATTAAATAGCGTAAAAAAGTTAGTATATATTATTGATTTTATACTTTTAGTTTTTCCGTGTCATATCATGGTTTACTAAGTTATGTTCTTTTCTTTCATTTATTTGTTCTTTAGTTAAACCTGTTTTTATATTTGGTGTATATCTTATTACTTCTTTTTCCATACTTTCTACTCCTCATGGCACATTATATCACTTATTTTTACAAAATACTATTAATTTTTTCTTAATGTATGGTGTGTAAACCTAAGATAATAGTATATGCATTTTTATAAAAATTTTCCTTATAGCGCAAAGGCTTCGAAGAATTTGCAAGAAACCTCCTTTAACAAGGGAGGTGGCAGTGCGAAGCACTGACGGAGGGTTCTTTTTAAATGTTTTTTAAGAACCCCCAGTCGCCTATCGGCGACAGCCCCCTTATTAAAGGGGCTTTCCTGCTAAGCTTCGTAAGTTCTCGTAAAGAAGTTTAGCAATAATAATATCTACACACTATTCTCATAAATTACTTTTAGCAATTCATTTGATGCTTCTTGCAATCTTTCCTTATTTTGTAATACCTCTTCATTTGGTAAAATTGGTGCTTTTATTGTTACTGTTACCTTATGAAATAGCTTTGGGTTTTCACTAATTGATACTGGAATAATTGGCACTTTTAAACTGCTTGCTAGGTGTATGGCTCCTGTTTTTATCCTTTTTCTTCTTCCCTCTTTTAATATTCCTCCCTCTGGAAACATTAAAAGTTTAATCTTTTCATTATTATTAAATAAATCCATTACATATTTTACACCACTTACATCTCTCTTTTCTCTTTGAATTGGAAATACATTATAACGTTTAAATGCATGCTTCAAAAATGGATTTTTAAACAATTCTGATTTTGCCATTATATATACGTTATCTGTTTTAGGAAATATAAAAAATGGGTCAAAAATGCTAGTATGGTTTGGGCAAATGATACATCTTTCGTATTTATTTAATTCTTCTGTATTCTCATATTTTACATGATATAACATATGGCAAATGCATATATTAACTAATCTTTTCATAACTGGAAACATATTTTCTTCTCCTTATGTATAACAATATTTATTGATATTTTACCATATTGTAGTTTGTATTACAATTGGACTTGCTTTATTTTGATATTAATGGTATAGTAATACAAAATAAATTTAAGGAGGTCTAATCTATGTTACTGGCACTTGCTGGTGTAACTGGCGTTCGGAAAGTCTTATTATAAAGATAGACTTGTAGAAAGATTAGGTTTTGAAAAATTAAGAATTATTACAACTCGTAAACCTCGTGAAGGTGAAAAAGATGGTGAAGATAAAGTTTTTGTAACTGAAGATGAGTTGCAAGCTTTAAGAAATAGTGGCAAAATCGACTTTGAATTTGAATTATTAGGAAATGTATATGCATATACCAAAGAAGAGCTTAATTCTAATAAAAACATGGTATTTGAGTTTCATTATGATACTATATATGATTTTAAAAAGGTTTGCCCTCATTTACGTGTAATATATTTATTTCCACATGATATAGAAACTGCTAAGCAAAAAACACGTGAAAGGCATCTAGACCCTATTACTGAAGAAAAAAGGCTTTTAGAAATTGACGAACATTATAATAGAATTACAACAGATAATAATTTAAAAAGTATGTTTGATTATATTTTATATAACAATTACGATAAAGTTTCAGAAGATACTATTATTGCTTTTGTTAAAAATTTGTTAGAAAAAGAAAAATAAGATTTGAGGTATATTTTGATGAAAAATTATTTTACATTAGACGAAGATTTTGAAACAATAATAAAAAATGCACTACCTAATAAAAGTATTACTTCTATACGTTCTGTTACTACTGGATGGACAAATATAGTTTTTGAAGTATCTACTAATGCTGGAAATTTCTTTTTTAGGTTTCCAAGAGATGATTTTTGGAGCAGAACAATTGTAAAAGATTATGAGTTTTGCAAGTTTATTGACGGTAAAACAGATTTTAGAACAGTTAAACTTGAATTATTATATGATGATGGTAGACCTTTTAGTATGCATAAAAAAGTAGAAGGAACAGTTCTTGCAGATAAAATAAACGATATGACACCTGCCGAGATTAAGAACTTTTCAGAAGATATGGCAAAATTTATGGCACAATTACATTCTATAAAATTTGATGAAAATCAAATTTTTAAAACAAATAATATTGGTTTAAAATTGCCAGATTTTTTAAATGAATTATTAAATGTACATGTAGACCCTAAAGATAAGGTTTTTTGGAAATATGAAGATATTTCTAAAAAAGACCAAAATCACCTTGTTCATGGTGACTTAAATTCTAGTAATGTTATCTTAGATGATGATTGCCATATTTCTGCTATAATAGATTTTGGGTTTGCTGGATTTGGAAATAAGTATTTTGATATTGCAAGAATTGTTTGCAGAAATTGCCCAGAGCCTATACAAAATGCAATTATAAAAAACTATGAAATATTTTCTAATGAAGCTATAGATACTTCTACTTTAAAAGAAGAAACTACTTGTTGGGTTAATATAGATAATGCTTATATTAATTACATGAGAGGAATTGGTATATATGAATAAATAATTAAAAAAAGAGGATATGTCCTCTTTTTTTAATTATTTTAATTTATTTTGCACTTCTTTTATTATCTTATTCATTAATATTATTGCCTCTTCCATTTCGTCTTTTGAAGGTATATATCTTATATCTGGATATCTTGTATCTACTGCATACTCAGATAATGGATTTCCTATGTATTCTTCAAATACTGAATTTATTTCCATGCACTGTTTTAATAAGAAATCAATATTGTGAGTTTTTGTAACTTCTTTATTGTTTTTTATTAACAATGCTTTTAAATATTTTTCTACAGCTTGCTGACAATGAAAACATACTATCTCTGTTACATCTTCAACATCTTTCATTATTTCTACTGTTTTTATATCTTTATTAGCTTTTATAATCCAATCTTGTATATATTCATCTGTAGTTATATTAATACACCTTCTTTCATAGCATTGTAAATTACATTTCCTTTTTTATTTTTATAATTATCTACCATAATTTGTGTCTTTACTAATACATCTGCATCAATATCATTTAATGCTAACTCTTTTCTTATTTCCATTTGTATTTTTCTTAAATCTTGTATTTCAATATTGTTTTTCATAATAATTAATAAATCATAATCACTTTGCTCTTGGTAGTCTTGCCTTGCTCTTGAACCAAATAATATAATAGATTTGTATTCATATTTTTTCATAATTTGCAATATAATTTTTTTTACTTTATTATCCATTTTTTATATTCTCCTAACATATTTATAGTTACATTATATTACATTTAACCTTTCTATGCAATAGCCTTACTACTCTATATTCACTTTTTCTATACAGTCTTTTATTTTTTCATCTTGTAATAGTCTTCCTGCTACTTGAATAAAGTTGCATTGTGTATCTGTTAGATAATATTTATATTCCCCTATATGATTTTTGTCGTTTTCTAAGCCTTCTCCACATAAATATTCTTGCAAATGATTTGCTATTTTTTCTCCTGTATTAACTATTTCTACTTCATTTCCTAATTCTTGCCTAATTAAATTTTCAAATAATGGGTAATGTGTGCAACCAAGAATAATTTTATCGATTTTACGATTTATAAATGGCTTCATATATTCTTTAATTGCTTCTTTTGCAACAGCATTACTAGTCCATCCTTGTTCTGCCATAGGTGCAAGTAGCGGGCATGCCTTGTTTATTACTTCTACATTTTTAATTTCTTTTTTTAGTTCTTCTTCCCATTTATTGCTTTTAATTGTTCCTTCCGTTGCAATTACACCAATTTTAAGATTGTTATTTTGATTTTTCTTTATGTCTTCTACAGTTGCCCTAATTATTCCCTCTATTGGTAAACGATAAATTTTTTTAAGTTCTTCTAAGGCTTGGCTTGTTGCCGTTCCACAAGCAATTATAATTAGTTTTACATCTTTACTAATTAAATAACTAGCGCATTTTGTAGAAAGTTTTATAATGTTTTCTTTAGATTTATCTCCATATGGGAAATTTTTTGTATCTCCTAAATATATTAAATCTTCATTTGGAAAATGCTTTTTTAGTTCTGCCAAAACAGTCATTCCTCCAACACCAGAATCAAATATACCTATTGGTCTTTTATCCATTTTCCACATCCCCTACTTTCTAAGTTCTGCACCTAACTCTTTTTCTACGCTTGCAATGATTTTTTCTAAGATAGAATTTATTTCTTCATCTGTTAATGTTTTGTCTTTTGCTCCAAAAGTTAAAGAATATGACATACTCTTTTTAGTTTCATCTATTCCTTTACCTGTATATATATCAAATAACTTTGTATCTATTAATAATGAACCTGCTGCCTTTTTTATTGCTTTTGATATTGTATCATTTGAAACTTCTTTATCTACTACTATACTTAAATCCTTTTTTACTGGTGGATATTTTGAAATCTCTTTATATTTCATTTTTCCTGTTCTTTTTTCAAGTAATTTGTCTAAGTTTATTTCAAATACAAATACATCTTCTTTTGCTTTCTTAGGATGAACTTTTCCCATTATTCCTATAACTTCACCATTTAAGTTTATTTCTGCTACTTGGCCAGGATGAAATTCTTTTGGCATTTTGCTTGGATTTACAAAACTATATCTTCCATTATATCCTAAGTAATCCATTAGTTCTTCTATAATTCCTTTTACAATATAGAAATCTACTTTTCTTTCATTTCCAATTCCATAATAGTAGCTTCCTGAAAGTAAAGCTCCTAATTTCTTTTCTTCTATATAATTTTCTTCTTTTTTTCCAAAACTTTTACCTATTTCAAAAATAGATACATCTTTTACATCTCTTGCTACATTGTATTCGTAAATCTTATAAAGTGATGGCAAAATGCTTGCTCTTAAAGTGTTTCTTTCTTCTGTTAATGGATCTAATAATTTTAATGTTTCTAATGTATCATCATTTATAAATTGCTTTGCTTCTTTATCATTTACTAAAATATATGATAAGGTTTCATTTAAGCCTAATGCTATCATTTTATTTCTAATTTCTCTTCCTGCTCTATCATAATTTCCTGTTTTTAATGGCATTATTGGAAGTTTTCCTTCAATATTATCAACACCATAAATACGACCTACTTCTTCAATTAAATCTTCTGGAATTTCAATGTCTATTCTTCTTGTTGGAACTAACACACTTATTGTGCCATCTTTTACTTCGTATTTAAATCCTAATCTTCTAAATGCATCTAATACACTTTCTTCTGGAACTATAAACCCTAAAATATCATTTATTTTTTTGAATGTAATTTCTATTTTTTTATCATCCTTATTTGTTATATCATATGCTGCCATTTCCCCTACAATTTGTGCATCTGCATATTTTTCTAAAAGATGACATGCACGGTTTATTGCAAGATATGTTCTATTTGGGTCTAATCCTTTTTCAAAACGGCTACTTGCTTCACTTCTTAATATTTTCTTTGAAGTATAACGTACTTTTACACTATCAAAAATAGCTGCTTCTATTATAATATTTTTTGTAGTATCTTCTATTTCTGTATCTAATCCTCCCATAACACCTGCAAGTCCTATTGCTCTTGTTCCATCAGATATTACAATATCATCTTTAGATAGTTTTCTTTCTATTCCATCTAAAGTTGTTAATGTTTCATCTTCTTTTGCCATTCTTACTTCTAGCATTCCTTTTAGAGAATCTGCATCATAAAAATGTAGCGGTTGGCCTGTTTCTAGCATTACATAGTTACTAATATCTACTACATTATTAATTGGTCTTATTCCAGATGCAATTAGTCTATTTTTAATAAATGCTGGGCTTTCTTTAATTGTTACATTTTTTACTTTTTTAGATAAAAAGATACTACAATTATCTGTTGCAATGTTTAGCTTAAATGAATCATTTATATTTTCATTATTTTCTTTATATGATACATCAATATCTTTTACTTTTTTATCATAAATTGCTCCTATTTCATATGCCATTCCTAAAATGCTTAATAAATCTCCACGGTTTGCTGTTAATTCAAAATCTATTACTTCATCATCTAACTCTAAAAATTTAATTGGATCTTCTCCTATTTTAGCATTTTCTGGTAATTCATGTATTCCATTTTTATCTGCTTCTGTTAAGAATTTGCTTTCTAGCCCTAGTTCTTGCATAGAACATAACATTCCATTTGATTCTTCTCCTCTTATCATTCCTTTTTTTATTGTAATACCACCTGCTAATTCTGCTCCTACTAAAGCTACAATAACTTTTAATCCTTTTCTTACATTAGGTGCTCCACATACAATGTTTAATACTTCTTCACCTATATTTACTTTACATAGGTGCAAATGGTCAGAATCTGGATGCATTGTACATTCTAATACCTCTCCTATTATTAATTTGGTTGCATTAATTAGCTTTCCTGCTTCATCATATTCATTTCCGTACATTAGTCATATCTTCTGCTAGTGTATTTACATCTACATCTATATCAACATAGTCTTTTACAAAATTTGTACTTAATTTCATTTATATCCTTCCTTTCTTTTATTCTTATATATTAGAAGTTATATATTCTAACTCCTGTATTTTTAGGGCACAGTGGTGTCGTGTCTTACGGGTATTCCTGGCAAACGGTGCCCCTACATGCATTAATCTTTTCTGTCGAATTGATTTAAAAACCTAACATCATTTGCATAAAGTAATCTAATATCTGGAATTCCATATTTAAACATAGCTAAACGATCAAGCCCTGTTCCAAATGCAAATCCACTATATTTTTCTGGGTCATATCCATTCATTTTTAGTACATTTGGATGAACCATTCCAGAACCTAAAATTTCAATCCAACCTGTTTGTTTACAAAGGTTACATCCTTTTCCTCCGCATTTAAAACAACTAACATCTACTTCATATGAAGGTTCTGTAAATGGGAAATAACTTGGTCTAAAACGAAGCCTTGAATCTTCTCCTAGCATATGACGAACAAATACTTCTAGTGTTCCTTTTAAGTGTGCAAGGCTAATTCCTTCATCTATTACTAATCCTTCAATTTGACCAAATTGATGAGAATGTGTTGCATCATCATCTCTTCTATATGTTTTTCCGGGACATATTACACGAATTGGTGTTTTTTCCTCATTTGCCATCATTGTTCTTGCTTGAACAGAAGATGTTTGAGTTCTTAATAAATATTCAGTTGTAATATAGAATGTATCTTGCATATCACGTGCTGGATGCCCCTTTGGAAGGTTTAATCTTTCAAAACAATATTCATCTGTTTCTAGTTCTGGTCCGTCTACTACATCATATCCCATAGATACAAATAAATCTTCTAGTTCTTCTATAATACGGTTAATAGGGTGTTTACTTCCTCTTTTTATTTTTGTTGATGGTAGTGTGATATCTATCTTTTCACTTTCTAATTTTTGGTTAAGTCTTTGTTCTTCCAATTTTTCTTGTACCTTATTAATAAGGTTTTCCAACTCATCTCTTACTTTGTTTACAAGTTCTCCAATAATTGGTCTTTCTTCTTCCGATAATGCTCCCATTCCTCTTAGTACTGCTGTTAGTTCACCTTTTTTTCCTAAATATTTTACACGTACCGCAGCTAAACTTTGTAAATCATTTGAGTTTAAAATCTCTTCTTTTGCAGAATTTTTAATCTGCTCAATTTGCTCTTTCATAACATTCCTCCTTAAAATCAAAAAAATCCATTTCTAGCCCTATATTATAGGACGAAATGGATTCGTGGTACCACCTAATTTTATTAATTAAAATAAATAATTAACCTCATTATTTCGCGATAACGGTGCAGACCGTCTAACTCTACTATTATTTCAAATTAGAACTAAAAAAGTGAAATTTCGTATTAAACACTTTATATTTAGGCTCTCAGCTAATGCCTAAATTCTCTTTAATAAAGTTTAAGTTTAACCTACTTTGCTTTTTTGTTAGCTTTTATATGTATATTATATTAGCACATATATAAAAAATATTCAAGACCTTTATATTAATTTACCTATGTTTTGTATATTTTGCCCTCTTTGACAATTTTTTTATTGAATAATATGTATTACTGTGTTATAATTATCATACAAAATTGTTACATGTTGGAGGAAATTTATGAAAATAAGAGAACCAGAAATGGTAAAATTATCAAAAAACGAAAAACATATGTCACTATGGAAACAAATTTTAAAATTTATAGGAGTATATATTGGTCTAACAATTGTAACAATAATTGTTACTCTTATATTAGGCATACTTTTAGGAATTGTTTCTGGAATTGTAATAGCAATAATTTCAAATAATACTATGGGATCATCTGATCTTATATCAAAATTTACAAATTTAATATTATCTCCTCGTGCAGAGTCATTTATTACTCTATATGGTACAATAGTAACTCTTATTATAACAATATTATATTGTAAATTTCTTGAAAAAAAATCACTTAGAAGTATAGGCTTTCAAAAGAAGAATTTTTTTAAGCACTATTTAATTGGACTACTAATTGGAGGATTTATGATTTTTATTGCAATTTTAATAAACTTTTTAGTAGGAAGCATAAAAATTGAAGGTATATCTGAGGGCTTTAATGGATCTACTTTATTGTTTATAATTACTTATTTTATTGGATTTATTTTTCAAGGTGCTTCTGAAGAAATATTGTTTAGAGGATTTTTTATGATTGATATTGGAGCAAAACATAAAATAATAACAGCAATTATAGTTAGTTCGTTAATTTTTTCACTTGCACATGTTTTTAATCCAGGAATTACAATATTTGAATTAGTAAGTCTATTTTTATTAGGAGTATTTTTATCATTATATATTATATGTTTTGATAATATATGGGGAGCCTGTGCTATACATACTATGTGGAATTTTATACAAGTAAATATTTTTGGAATAAATACGGATTTACTTAAAATAAGTGATTCGATTTTTAAAACAACGGAAATTGCAAGTACTTTATCACTTCATATAATTGATGAACTTACTGGAATTGCATTTTTTGTAATAGCTATATGTTTACTATTGTTATATATGAAAAAACATGGAAAATTTACGCTATCAAAATTTAGTTCCAATGAAAACGATCAAAACGTAACTACAAAATAATTATAAGAATGAAAAATAGTAAATTAGAATACGAATACAGTTAATTTTTCTGTATTCGTATATTTTACTGGAGCGAGTAACCGGAAGTGAGTTTTCAGATTATCCGCTATTTATTTAGTTTTGTTTATGTTTTTTAGTAAATTGTTGACAGGTTTGTTGACAAGATTATTTTTCCATATGTACAACTTCCATATCTTCATCTAAAACTTTTATAGTTCTCCAAGCATACGTTCCAGCACAAGGTATACTTCCATTTTGTGTATTACCATTTGCATAATGTATATGACCATATGCAAAACCATATTTTCCATCAGGCTTAATAACTATTTTATTTACTATACACCAATTGCCATTTCCCCAGCTATTTCTCATTATCATAATCTTCTTGTATTCACTTTGTTTGGCAAGTGCTATTATATTATCATATTCCATATGTTTTTACTCCTGTTTTTATTTATACTAAAGATTTTGTAAATTCTTACCTAATTCTAATCTTCTAGCTTTCTTATTTTTTTCTTCCATCTTCTCTATCAAAATTTCTTCAATAGCCATTCTTAAAGGAGGAAAAATTTTTTGACATTCTTCTTCTGTTAAATTGTGTATTCCATCACTAATTTTTGAATAAATACCATTAAATCCATTATCAAACATTAAGTTAGGTAAAAATAGTTTTAGTTCTTGTACTTTTTCATCCATTTTTAATTTCATAAAATCTGACATTTTCATATTTAAATCATCTTCATTTTCAGTAAAACACTCTACTAACAATTTTTCAAATATCCTTCTTAAATAAGTCATAGCACCAATATTACTATTAAAACTATTTAATGAACAAGCTGTTTTATAATAATATGCATATTCTTCTCCCAATTCCTTTAAAAAAGCTTTATTATTTATATTTTCATTCATGTCATAAATTGATGGCGATTGTCCTATTTTCATAATGTTATTCTCATCAATTATTTCAAAAAGTATAATCAAGTTATGCCCACAGTCTGATTTAGCTATAAAATAGAAATATTTATTTTCTTCAAATATTCCACCAAATTTTGCATGTGAATAATATCCCCCCATATTTATTGGTTTATTTTCTTTAAAATAGTAATTATCCCCTATTAACAAGAAATCAAAAATTCTTCTTTTTTTGCATTTATTGCAATATAATTCCAATTTTGTATCTGCTATTGGAAATATATCTGTTAAACTTAATCCTTCTATATTTATCTTTTTATATAAAGGAAATAAAAATAATTCTTCATTTAAAAAAGTATTTGCTTTAGCTGATATTTTGTCATTATTCTTATAAAATCCTTGAAGTCCTATAAAACCTGTCATTTTTATTCTCCTATCTCTAGTTATTATATTTTTGTTATTTTTATTGTAAAGCCTTTATAATATTTTCTGCAATTCTATTTATAACTGGAACTACTACACTATTTCCAGCTTGTTTATATAATTTAGCATCACTCATATTATCTGGCAATTTATAACTTTTTGGATAACCTTGTGCATAAAAGCACTCTATTGGTGTAAGTTTTCTAATTCCAAAATCAGTTTTTATTAAAGGAACATTGTGTCCACCTTCTCCCATATTAGCTGTTAGGGTAGGTACTAAATTGCTTTGATTTTTTCTAACATACTTTCTGCGCCATTGGTAAACTGTATTATCGTCATTCATCTCATCAGTTAATAATTTGTACATATTTCCTTTATATTTACCTTCTGTATAATAATATTTATCATCAACTTTATTTTCAAAATTGAATACTTTTTTTATTGTATTATTTAGTTCAATAGGTAATGGCATTTGAAAATTATCATAATCTTTTTTATCTCTAAAAGCAACAATATAAATTCTTTCACGATTTTGAGGAATATTTCCATATTCACACGCATTTAAAACTTGATATCTTATTTTATCTTTATATCCTGCTTTTTCTAGGCACTCAATTATTGTTCTAAAAGTTTTACCATTATCATGTCCCACTAGATTTTTTACATTTTCTAAAAAAATTACTCTAGGTTTTCTTTCTTTAAAAATTCTTTCCATTTCAAAAAATAAATCACCAGTTCTATCATCTTCAAAACCTTTTCTATAACCTGCAACTGAAAAAGAAGTACAAGGAAAACCACCAACCATTATATCAAAGTCTGGTATTTCTTCTAACTTAACATCGTGTATATCTCTACAATCAACTTTATTATTAAAATTATTTTCATAAGTTTGTACTGCATATTTATCAAATTCATTAGCATACGAAATCTCACACTCATTAGTTTGTAAAAAGCCTAAATCTATTCCTCCAACACCTGCAAAAAGGCTACAAATTTTGTACATTTATAAATTCCTCCTTTAGTATTGCGGCGCGCCGCATTTTTATTGTATATATACAGAGTATTTAACACTCTGCCTTTCATTGTTTCTCAACTATTTTGCCTCTGCGTATATCAAATACTACAGTTGGCTCTAGTTTCTTTTCGTTAATAATTGCTTCAATTATTCTTATATGTGGTCTTTTTCCTACTTTTTGATAATCTTCTACTGTTGCAACTTTTGAAACAGGTAATTTCTTTAATTCATCTGAATTAACTCCTGTATCATAAACATATAGTATATTCAAGTCTAAATCAAATCTTAAAAATACTAAATCATCAAATTCGCATCTTGGTCCAAAACTACTTAAATCATATTCATAATTACTTGTAGCTTTGAATTCAATTTTTCTACCATCAGCTGATTTTGCATCTCCACCAGTACTTTTATTCCAAAGTAAATTTAAACAATAACAACCCATAGGCTCACTAATTGCATCTGGCATATTGATTCCTCTTGATACTAAACTTTTTACATATGTATTCAAATCTTTCCATTTGAAATATGCATCACAAGTTTGCTGAATTCTTGGCTCATCAATTCTAATTAAATATTCATCGTTCATATTTTTACCATCAGAGTGTTAATACTCTGCTTTGCATTATATTACATATTTCATATTTTTTCTACTAATTTACAAAAATTGTATGAGTTTTTTTGACTGGGGAATCCCATAGATTTCAATATTTTTTAGCTC
>CANOGC010000037.1 GCA_947565445.1 uncultured Clostridium sp.
ATGTACCTAGTCCATTCTTTTGAAATTCTTTATTTAACTCATCTAGTATTTCATCTTTTGATATACTCCTGCTAACTCGTTTTAAATGAGATAATAACCACAATTCAAAATTTGGATTAGACCATGCCACATTATAATTACAATCTTTAATCGCTTGATTAAATTGTGCGTTACTATAATCATCTTTATCAAACACTACCCATACTTGTCCATATCTTTTATTAGCATAGTTCACATATTTATCTGTATAATTTACCAAATCAGTTGTATTCTTCCCTGTACCTTTTACTTCAATATTAGGAATTAACACATCAACTTTACTACCATACTTTTCATTTATCTTTTTTCTTAATCCATTGAAGTAATTAGGCTCTGTTTGTTTTCCTTCGCATACTATCAAGTAATTAGCTGGTGCAAGCTTCTTACTTTTTAATTTACCTTTTCTAGAATATTCTTTATCTCTCATACAATATTAAATTCCTCTAATACTGGAATAGCACCATATCTTCCAGTCAAATAATCTTTATTGTATGTTGCATCATTTCTAACCTTTTTTGCATTTCCATTTTCATCTTCCATAATATAATCTGATAATGAATATATTTCTGAGATTCCGTTTTTATCTTTTTCAGCAAACCAAATTTCATCTCTTCTAAAAGTTTCTTTATTTAAATTTACTGTATCATGTGTAGAATATATTAACTGACCATTTCCTATATTCTTTTCACTATTATGAAATAAATTGATAATATATCTTGTTAATAATGGATGTAGTTTTGCATCTAATTCATCAACAAATAATACCATACCGTTTTTTAATGCATCCATGAAGAAATCAAATAAATGAAACATTTTCATAGTTCCATTTGATTCTAATGAAATAGGTAATGCTTTCTTTCCATCTTCGTAGTTATGAACTAACTCAACTTTTACAACTCCATTTGTGTTTTTTATCTCTTCTAAAGAAGTTGGAGAAATATTGATTGAATCTATCGTTGCATCAAAAGTCTTAATAAATGCTAATAATTCACTTCTATATTTTTCATCTTCAACTATTCTTAAAGACATTCTTTTATTTAAAGCGTCTTCAAATTTAGGATCACCTAAATCTAAATAATTGCTATTCATAAACCATTCATATACACTATTAAAATCTTCATTGCTTTTATCTATCGCTCTAAATGATTTCAAAAATAAACTTTTATCATCTATATTTGCTAAATCAAATAATTTATTTTTTACTTTCATAATTTGAACATTATTATTATTTCTTTCAAATATTTCATAAAATTTATTTATTCTCTTTTCATATAACCATTCTGAAATTATTTTATCTTTTAATATATCAAAACCATATTTATAAATTTTATTATTTTTTGCAAGTATTTCAACTTCTAAACTTATAGGATTATCATTTATCATAAAACTATAGATATTTTCTTCATCTATTGGAGAATTTACTTTTGAATCATCACTTACTAAAATTCTTTTTTTCATATAGCTAAATGCTTGTAAAACATTCGTCTTACCAC
Source organism: uncultured Clostridium sp. (assembly GCA_947565445.1). Classification (GTDB taxonomy): domain Bacteria; phylum Bacillota; class Clostridia; order TANB77; family CAG-508; genus RGIG8482. The sequence continues at coordinate 1,533 of CANOGC010000037.1, forward strand.
TTGCATTAGCACCATAAATAGCAGAAACTTTTAATATTTCTGTACTATCAGTTTTAGCAACATTATAGTCATGCTCTTTTAATGATGTTGCTTCCATATCTAAACAATTTTCGTCTTTAAATGATTTGAAATTTTTAAAACTAAATCTTATTAACATGTTAAAATCCTCCTTTGCTTTATATATTATATGCTAAAATTAAAAAAATATCAATATTTTTGAGATATTTTCTCAAATTTTATTGATATTTTTAAAGTTTTTTTATATTTACTTGATAAACTTATAAAAAAGAGCTCTCAAATTCCAATGGAACTATGTCTTCATATAATAAAGTAAATTGTGCGTTAACTTTTCTATTATTATGATAATGCCCAAAAAACCATTTCTTAAATTCACATTTTTCTGAAATTTCTTGTAAATAATCTGTTAGATAATCTTTCTTAAAACTACCTCCACTAAGTATTGCTTGTATACTTGTTGGACAGCAATGAGAAATAATATAATCAACTTTATAATTTACTTTTTCTAAATTTTTTATTCCGTTTTGCATTTCTTCTTCAGTTGGAAGTTCTAAATCCCACCATGAAAAATCTCTTATTCTAAAATATGCTCCTCTTTTTCGGTAATTATATATCTTTTCTTCTTCATCCAAATTTAATATACCTTCTTGTATGTCGTGTGATCTTGCTCCACCAAATGCGAAAAAACTTTTATTATTTATGTCAAATATTTCTCCACGCATTAAATGTAATACTGAATCTCTTATTTTATGTACTTTGCCTCCATGCCACTCTTCTATTGGATAATTATATAATCTTGTAAAATTTTCATGGTTTCCATCTACAAATAATGTTGTAAAATTCTTTTCATCTAAATAATCCAACCAATACTTTTCTTGTATGTTTTCTTTTTCAAATGTCCAAACTCCGCCAAAGTCGCCACATATTATTACATAATCATCTTTGGTCATTTCTGTTTGAATTGGAAACTTGTCAATTAAAAATCTACTAAAATCAGCATGTGTATCTCCTGTAATATATATCATTAGTGGCTCCTTTCTGTAAAATCACTTTTTTTGTTAATAATAGCTTTTATCAATTATTAATTTCAAATTTAGTTGTATAATTTTCTATTAACTGTTTTCCTAATAATAAATTATTATTTAATAATTTTTCTATAGTCTCTTTATCCTTAGGATTTTGTTGTCTACTTAATTCATTAATAAATTTATTAATACTACCTTTGAATTTAGTTAGTTCTTTTTCAGTAACAATTCGAGTTGTTTTAATAGGTGAACATTCTCTATTATATATATTAGATGGATGAATCAAAACTGGAATACATTGAATACCTGTTTTTTCATACTTATTTATAAACCATTCATAACTACCATTTAATTGATTACAGTCATGTTTACATATATTATTATGTTTCAATACCTCATTTTTACATTCTATTACCATAGCAAACTCTTTACCTACCCAATACAAATCATCTGGTCCAATTCCAGTTTCTTCTTCAGGTCTTTCAGATTCTACCCCTATAAATTCCCCAATATCTTTTATTGCTTTTTCGAATAACTTAGATGTTCCTTCTACAAACACAAGATTGCTCGAGGTTGCATTAAGTTTAATTATTATATTATTAAAATTATCGTTATTTTTATTTATTAATTTAATTACATTCTCAACTTGTTTATCAATCTTATTAGTATTTTTTTGAAATGTTATTCCTGATATTGGTCTTGTGACTTTATTATTTAAACTATATGCTGATTTTAATATTTCTTGAGATTTAGAACTATCAACAAAGTTGTAATATTCTGCTAACTGCATTTTCAAATATCCTTTAATTTCCTTGTCTTCTTGATTATTTGATAATTCTTCTAATATTTTTATACATTCATTATATTGCTCACATTTAGCTAATTCAAAACATTTTGTTAAAGTATTCTCTATATTTGACTCTTCTATTTCATCTTTGTATTCTATTTGTGATAATATACTCTTACTTGTTGCAACCCAGTCTTGATCTCTTTTAAGGCAATATTCTAAACTATCAAATATTTCATCAACTGACTTATTTGTTAATTGTTTTGCTATTTGATCTGATAATTTTATTTGATTTTTAGTAATATTACTCATTTTTTCCATATAACCATCGGCATATAAAGTACTAACTAGACCTTGTCCCATTAATACAACTGCACAATAATCTCCACTTGATCTAACTCCTCTTCCCATTCCTTGTTCTATTAATTGTATCTTTTTGTTTAATATTTTTTCACTATTTCCTATTATTTGTTGTTCTATTTCATCATACTTTCTTTTTGAGTTTGGGATACCATCAACCACTAATATCTCACAAGCTTTATTAGGAAGGTCTATTCCTTCATATTTATTACTCATAATTACTAATCCCATATGTCCATTTTTTAACGATTCTACCGCTTCCTCTAAATTATATTTATCCACACATAAATCTGCTACATCTTCCCAATATCTTCTACGTATGTCTGATGGAACTATTACAACTACATTATATTGTTCAGACATTTTCTTCAACTTAATTTTAATATCATCATCTGTAATCTCCTTATTAATAATCTGTGGAAATATAATAAATCTCTCTCCCATATCATCAGAATATTGTGGTTTTATTACATTTTCAGGATAGTTTTTTATTCCACATTTAGAAATAAGTGAATCAATTTCCACAATTGTTGCACTCATATAAATTCTTCTCTCTGCTCTTTTAAATCCATCTATTTCATTTATATTAATACTTTTAGGACTTATTTCAATTTTATCACTTGATACAACACAATTACACAAATGGAAATAGTCTCTAAATAGTGGTAGTTTCATTTGTACATCAGTATTTTCTTGATCTTCTGTTATTATTTGATAAATATCAGTAGACTTTCTTTGCCAAGCCCAGTATGGCACAAGGATATTTACTCCTGGAACACCACTATTAATATCAGTTACTCTATTGGGATATTGTTTCTTCAAATCTTCTTCAAATATTTTGTAAATTTTACTATATGTATCACCATCTTTGTTTAGTTCAATTGTATATTGAGATTCTACATCATTTATACAAGCATGTACATCATCTATCAATATACTACCTATTTTCAAATTATTTCCGTTACTTCTTTTTCCAAATACAGTCCTTCCATTAACTAATTTATAAATATTAGTAATCAATATCTTTTCCCCTGTTATAAATCCCACATCTTCACTATTTTCAGTTACTGGAATTCCTAAAGATTGTGCTTCTTTGATAACTTGCTTAACTAAATATTTATTTGGTACTACATATACCGCTGGTTTTTTCTCTTCTCTAATACAACTTGTTAATATAATTAATCCAACTATTGTTTTTCCACTACCAGTATTCATTTTTATAATTACATCTTTTTCATTTCTTTTTTCCATCCATTGTTTCCATACTTCTGTCTGAACATCTCTTGGATAATCATATTTTTTATTAGGTAATGACATAAATATTTCTCTTGGATTTATTATATTGTTAAGTTTGTTTTCATTTATTATTTTTTGAAAATCTAACATATTGACTCCTTTTCTTAATTTCAAATTCAAATTTATCTTTATATATCATATTTTTTAAAATTATTTTATCGAATTTTGTCTTTTATTATCAAAAAACAAAATAAATATGTACACTATACATTTCTATTTTGCTTTTCTTTAGTTTATAATTATTAACTTTTAAATCCTACTTGTCCATTCATAAGCAATGGTAATAAAAAATCTCTTAACTTTTGTAATTCTTTATTTTCTTTATAAATCCTAGATATTTTATTAAATATAGTATTTGATATTTTATTAAATCTTTTTAGTATTTCATCACTAGGTATGACAATATGTGTATCTTTAAATAAATCTTTTTGTAAATGTTGCAATCCCGTGCCTGCAAAATACTTATTATCTAACATATTTTCTATTGATTTTATAAACAAGTATAAATAATCTTCCAAATCATTTATCCCACTAATTACCCACGTATCTGTTGAGTATGAAGATTTGCCAACATAGTATTGTACATAGCCCTTTCCACCTGTACTTAAAAAGCAGTTTCTGCCATCTATTAGAAATTCATTCATCTCATATATTTCACTTCCACTTGTAAAAAAAGGATACTTTCCTAATTTGTTTTTTGCTTGTCCAACTTTTATAGAAGATTTTTGTCTTTCTATTATAATTTTTCCTATTGTAGTAACTTTCCACCCTTCTGGTATTTCTTTTTTTAGTTTTTCATTATATACCATTTTTCCACCTGTGGACTTATACGGTTTTCCTTCTTCATTTTGAAATTCGTATTGTAAGAACCAATAATCATATATTGTTTTAACTATTGATTCTAATTCTTTAGATACTTTGTTATTTAGTATAATTTTATTTAAAATTATTGTAGATAAATCTGCAATTTTTTCTTGATTTTCTAAAATTGGTATGACTAAATTTCCTAAATCACCTATATTAAAATTACTCACTATTGAACCTCTTTTAGAAACTTGTTCTATTTGTTTTTTTACATAATCAGATAATAAAACTGTCAATAAATATTCAGAGGAACAAATATTTTTATTTACTCTTAATAATACTATTCTTTGACCTAAACAACATTTAAAGTCGTTTGGAATAATAGCACAATTTCCTATAGGTGCTTCTCTTGAAAATACAATATCGCCTCCTCTAGGTATTTCCCTTTTAGTTCTCTTCATATAAGTATCTTCATCTACATAATAACCATCTGAAAAATCAATTCTTCCATCTATCAAATTGAAATTTCTTATAACAGGTATTCCTTTTTTTAGCCATTTTGGAGTTTCATGAGGACAATCAACAATTTTTTCACATACTTCTTGCAATGTTAAAAATCTAACCATTGTTTTTCTCCTTTAAGATATTATAATATTTTTTCCATTTTGCGGATGGCTTTTTGCATATTTTATCTTTATTGATAAAAGCACAAATTCCATCTACATAACAGTTTTTACATAAATCAGGATTGTTGGCTCTACAACCATAAGTTTGATTTTCTGTATCTTGGATATTTAATTTTTCCTTAATTAAAAATCTCAACTCATTATTACTCATATTTTAATTCCTCCAAACTCTTGTTGATTTCTTCTTCTAATATTTCGTTCTCATTAAAATACTTATTTAAGTTTTCTTTGTATGTAGCCATTTTATTATTAAATTCATCTTCTGTTAATTCGACATATTCTATATTGACTTCAAAATATTGCCCTGCTGAAAATGAATAATTCTTTTCTTTTAATTCATCATATGTAACTTTTACACTAAAATCATCTACAATTTCTTGTTTAGCAAAAGAATTTACTATTTTTTCAATTTCATCTTCTCTTAAAACTGTTCTTTGGTTCTTGCCATCTTTAACTTTATCACCTAATTTAGATGCATCTACTAATAGTACCTTTCCACCTTTGTTAGCTCTATCTATAAACAATACACTAACATTAGTTCCTGTAGTAGCAAATATATTTGATGGCATTGATACAACACCTTTTATCATTTCTTCTTCTACTAGCTTTTCTCTAATCTTTTTCTCGATTCCTGATTGTGCTGTTAAAAATCCTGTTGGAACAACTATTGCAGCTTTACCTTTTTTACTTAAAGAATATATTATATGCTGAATAAACATCAAATATATAGCCATTTTATCTTTATCTTTATTAGGAATTTTAGGCACTCCTGCAAAAAATCTTTCTCTCAATTTATCATCGGCTAGTTCATCTCTATATTCACTAAAATCTGTTTTAAAAGGTGGATTGCTAACTATATAATCAAATTCTGCAAGTCTTGTTTTTGTTTCATTATAATGTGCTGGTTCTGTTAGAGTATTCCCATGCACTAAATTTCCTAAAGAATGTACCAAATTATTTAATATAAGATTTAATCTTAAAAATTCATTTGATTTTTGAGAAATATCTTGTGTATATATAGTACAATTTTCTTCCCCTATTTGATGTGCTAATGCTAACACAAGCGTTCCTGAACCTGCTGATGGATCATATACTGTTACATTTTCTACTTTTTCATCATCTTTTACTAATATTCTTGCTATAATTCTTGCAATTGAATTTGGTGTATAATATTCTGCATATTTACCAAAATCTTTGTTGTAGTCTTTTATTAAATATTCAAATACAATTGCGAATGCATCATATTTCTGTTTAAATAGATTTTCAAAACTAAATTCAACTAGCTTGTCTATTATTGCTCTAGCAAAATTATTCTTCTTACTTGTTTCTGTAATATGTTGTGAAATGCCACTAAATAATTTTATTTTTTCTTTTCCACCTGTTCTAACTGAAAATATATCTATATTAAAGTTTGCTATATCTATTAAAGTCTCATCAAATAATTTGTAGAAATCTTCATCATTTTTATGTGAAAATAAATAAGAAATTAGATGTTCTATTTTAAGTTTTGCTGTATCTGGTCCTAATCTTAAAAGTAAGAATTCATAGTCATCTTTCATCTTTTCTAATTCTTTTTCAACATCTTTTGGTTTATCTAACTTGGCTAAATTTTCATCTACTTTTTTTATTTCATATAAAAATTTATCATTTAAAAACTTATATAAGAAAACTTCTGTAATTATTTTATATTCACTAGGACTATTTCCAATTCCATTATTTTCAGAAATTGATTTTAGTTCATCAATTAGTTCCTTTGTTTTATTTATTATTTCTCTTTCTTCATTGTTCATTATCCTGCTAATTTCCTTTCCTCTATATATTCTTCTAGTACATTATTTGTTACAAATTGTATTTGATCTATAGTTAATTTAACATTATAGTCTAATGATGTTTTCGCAATAATTGGTGTAATACTTCCATAGAAAAAGGCTTCATTATCCATCAATTTATAATTTTTAACTAATATTTCATCTACTTTATGTTTTATTTCAAGTAGCATCTGGTTTAAAACGATGTCATTTATGCTATCTATATTAGCTTCTTTAATCCTTTTATGAATTCTCATAAATTTTATATCATTTTCATATTTTAAGATTAACATCTCATCTTTACTATTTCTTTGTTTTATTCTTTCTCTTAATTTCTCTAATTCTAATATGCTATTTTGCATTTCTTCAGATGTTAATTCTTCAATGTTTTTCTTACTAAATATTCTTTTTAGTTCTTCATATAATGATATAAATTCTAGGTCTTTTTTATCAAAATTTCTTTCAAGTTCAACTCTTGTTCTTTCAAGATTTTCTCTAAATTTATCTGCAATAACTAATTCTGATTCTGATATTTTTCTAAAATTAAAATCAATTTTGTCTAAAGCCATATTTAATAAACCAGTTATGTTTTCACTATTATTGATATTTTCTGTTAAATTCAAAATGTTAATTCTGTTACTTACCTCACTTAATAATCTTGAAACTTTACTTATATCAATTTTATCTGTTAAGTCTTCATATCCATACATCTTAATTAAATTATATAATATTTTGTAATTTTCTAAAGATTTTCTAATATCATATAATTCTTGCTTTGGTAATTCATTTATTTGTCTTGTAAAATTCTCTAGATTTTCAGTATCAAACATAAATAATTTATTTTTTAATTCTGTGATATCTTTTTCTATTTCATCCTTATCTTTGAAGATGTTTGCATAATTAGCAAATTCATCTCCTAATTCACTTTGCAATTCTTCGAAATATGCTTTATTTGTTTTATCAAACTCTGCTCTAATATCTGCAAAGTCAACAACATATCCATATCTGTAATCTTTATATGGTCTATTTACTCTAGTTAATGTTTGTAATAAATTATGTGCTTTTATAACTCTTCCTAAATATATCTTTTTTAGTCTAGGTGCATCAAATCCGGTTAAAAGCATATTATAAACTACCAATATATCTATTTTTCCTTTTTTAAAGTCATCTTGTTCTGTTCTTCTTGTTTCCTTATCATCTTCATCATGAAGGATTAATGCTGATGTTATATTTTCATAGTTGTTAAGTTCTTCAAAAACTGCTCTTGCTTGTTTTGATGAATCACAAACTATCATTGCTCCAATAGAATTATCATTTAATCTAATTTTAGTTTTATTAAAATCGTTTGCAATATATTCTACTAATGCTGATACATATTTAGGATGAGAGTAAATATCTTCTTTTTTAGCCATTCCTTTTATTGCTTCAACTTCTTTTAATGCTTTATCTAGATATGATTTATATGATGTTTCAATTCCTTCTCTTATTAATTTTAAAGTATATCCATCAGCTATTGAGCGATTATAATAGTATTTATGGATATAATCTCCAAATACATCTTTTGAACTATATCCATTTCCTATTAAAGGAGTACCTGTTAATGCTATCATAATTGCTTTTCTATCTGATGCCATTAAATTTGCTAAGAATGAACCTTTTGGGTTATAACTTCTATGTGCTTCATCCATAAAGTAAATTCTTTGAACATCAACATTATAATCAGCAGGTTTAACAATAGATTCCTCTGAGAATTTTTGTATATTTATAACTGTTATTGTTAATTCACCTGTTGTTCCAACTTCACCAATTGTTTGTATATTTTTTATAAATTCTTCTTTTGAATTTACTTTATCTACTTTTAATCCTCTAGCTGTAAATTCTTTTGATGCCTGGTCTAGTAAATCTAATCTATCTACTATAAAATAAAATTTAGCAATTTTACCTTGTTTTGCAAAATAATCAGTTAAATATTTTACATTAAAGTATGTCAATGCAGTTTTACCACTTCCTTGTGTATGCCAAATAATACCTTTATTTATATCCTGTTTTAATTTATTTTCAATTTCTAAAGTAGCAAATAATTGTGGGTATCTCATTATGTGTTTTTGGATTTGTATAATTCCATTTTTATCTAATTTTTCTACATATGCAATTCCATATTTTAATATTTTTAGGAATCTCTCTTTTGTAAATAATGATGTTATTATTCTATTAGTTGGAGTATTTATATCCAAATTAGTATTGTATTCTAGTGTTCCTTTTAAAGTAACATAGTTTGTATCAATTAAAATCTCCTCTTCTTCATTAGAGTTTATAGGTTTTATATTATTTATAATTCCTGCATCTTCTTCTCTAAAGCAATTAAAGAATACATTGCTATAACTGCTTGTACCATAAAATGCACCTTGTATAGGAACAATAGATTCTTCATCATATTCATCATTATTAGAAAATACTAATAGCTGTGTTAAATTTGCAAACTTTTTAAATTTAGGATTACTGAATCTTGCATTTATTCTACTTCTTTCTGCTAGTATTCCTTCTCTATTGTTAGGCTTTTTAACCTCAATAAAAGATAATGGAATTCCATTGATTAGTGGAATAACATCAGGTCTAAATTCATCTTCTCCATTTTTATATGTTAACTCTGTAACTACATTATATGCATTTTTATTTTTATCATCAAAATCAATTAACTTTATCCCATCTATTCCATTTACTAATGATTTATAAAATGCTTTTCCTAAATCATCATTATTTAGTAAAATCTTTAATTCACTAATTATTTTTTCTGCATCTTCTAAACTATAATTTGTTCCATTTATTCTATTGATACTTTCACAAAATATATTTTTGAAGATATTGATATCCCCATCAATATTTTCTTTTTCCTTTTTTAGTGATAAATATTTATACCCTAATCTTGTCAGATGAACAAGTGCTGGTATTTTTACCCTTGTATTTTCACTATGCTCCATTATATTTCCCCCAACATATAATTATTCGATGTTATTTTATCATAAAATACATTTTTTAACAATAAAAATAGAAGTATTTCTACTTCTATTTCAATATTATTTTCTTTCAAATATTTTCAAAATCTTTTTTTATAATATTTATTATATCATCTTTGTAAACAATACTATTAATTTCATTTTTTATTTTAAGATTAGGTATATCAGATGCAACATTTATATATTTATAATTAGTGTACAACATATAAAGTGAATCAAATATAACAACTCTTTCATTAATATAATTATTAGTATCCACTAATATTAATCCTTTTAATTTCAGAGCTTTTATTTCCTTTTCTATATTTTTCTTAGTACCGTTTTTGCCTAATTGTACAATTATTTTATGTCCATTATTTAATAAATCTATAACTTTACTTTTTATATCATCAATTTCAACAAATTCGTTAAAGCTACCAGTTTTTATATATATATTTCCTTTGCATTTATCTAGTCCTCTTAAAATAAATTCGATATATTCATCTTCTAATAATTCTCTATTAGAATAATACATTTTGTTAAATTCATTTTCATCTTTAATTCTAGCATTTTCTATCATTGACATTTTATTTTTATTTAGTTCTTCTCTGTATTCATTTAGATTATCTACTGTTACTCTTTTTCCTTCTATTTGCTTTATATCTAAAATCATTGGCTTATTTTTATATTCATTCGCTAAAGCCTCAATATATTCTCCTTCATTATCAATTTTATTTTTAAAACTGAAATCTATTTGTCCATTATTTTCAAAAATATATACATCTTTATATCTATATAGAATTGTTTTACTTTGTATTTCTTTTATATCATATAACTCATAAATAGAGTCATTTTTAAATCCATCAAGTTCTTCTTCTTGATATTTCTTATATAAATCATCTATATCTGCAAATTTTTCATTTAAAAAATCATTATCAACTTTTATTAATTCTTTAAGTAAATTGCCATTTGTTCCTTTTTGAACATTTTCATCTATTTCTACCTTGCCATTAATTCCATCTATATATATAGTAAATTTATCTTCTGTTATCTCCATCATTTTTAAAGTATTTAACAATTTTTTTCCTTGAACAGATATAACTGGGTTATTTCCTATTAAATAAACATAATCTCTTGCATACATTTCAGCTAAAATATTCCTTACTACATATTCTTCCAAGCCCAAAATTCCACTTATTTGTTTTATATTATTAATATTTTCAAATAATAATCTTAATATAACTTCATAACTATATGGAACTTCTTTATCTTCTCTTCTTAAAATCTTTATATTTATTTTATATACAGGATATCCTATTTTTATTTTTTTTAAGTAATTATAGTTATTATTTTTAGGTGGTAGCATATCTGCTATCTTTTCAAGTTCCTTATTCATGTTCACCTCCGAATATTAGTATATCTTATTTCACACTTTTCTTTATTTGTATTTATATACTTTATAACATCCAAATACTTATTATCTTCCTTTACAACATTTTGTATAAAGTTAGAACTTCCAACCATTATTATAAGCTTCTTAGCTCGTGAAAATGCAACATTTAATCTTTCTTTTGATTTTGTAAATCCCATTTCACCTTTTAAATTATTCCTTACTATACTATATATTATTATATCTTTTTCACTTCCTTGAAAAGCATCAACAGAGTTTACCTCTATATTATTTATGTCTATGTTGTTGAACCTTATTTTCCTTAACTCTTTCTTTAATAACTTTTTTTGTCCACTATAAGGTGTGATTATTCCGATGGTATATTTTTTAATTTTCTCATCCTTATCTAGTTGTATAAGTTCCTCTTTAATTGTACATGCTTCTGAAAAATTTTCATATGATTTTGTTTCATTAGTTTTTTCATAGTTATTTTCTATTTTATCAGTAGATATCCATACTATATTCTTGCCTTCAAACCTATCTAGGTTATGATTTTCCTTTTCTTCTTTTGTTCCGTTAAGTATATCATTATTATAAAATAATTTGCTGACCATTGTTCCTATTACTGGATTCATTCTATATTGCTTAATCAATGTTTGCTTATTATTACTATCTAAAGATTCAAATAAAGTTGTAAAAAAGCTCTTATCTTGTTGCAATTCATCACTTCTAAAAATCTCTTCCATCTCAATTGATAGTTGGGGTGGTAACTGGTTTTGATCCCCAACCATTATTATTTTTTTTGAACATTGCATTAAAGAAACCAATAATTCTGGTGTTGAAGCCTTTGCTGCCTCATCAATAATTACATATTCAAACAAACTGTCTGATATTATAGGATTTGATTTAAATCCTATACATGTTCCTGCTACAATATCACAATTTTTTATATAGTTTACTTCCATATCATTTTGCTTATTTATATTTTTCATCCATTCACAATGAATTCTAAATAAATATATAACTTTTTCAAAATCTTTATCCTTATGTTTTTCCTCAAAATCACTGATAAATTTATTATTTGTTTTTTTATTATTTATTCTTTTATCTATATAGTCTATATACTTCAACATATCACTATAATTTATTTTTTTATTTGATAGATATTCATCTATAAATTTTATACTTTTTTCTTTTACTTGATTTATCCATATCGGAACACATTTATCAATAGAGTATTTATCATATATTTCTTTTTCAATTTTAGATTCTTCACCTATTCTTACTATTTTATTGGTTATATCATCTTTGATTTTACTTAAAACATTATCTACTGCCTTATTAGCTTGTGAAACAAGTAATATTTTGTTAACTGTACCACGTTCCTCTTTTAAAATTTGTCTAATTATTTCGGTAATTACAGATGTCTTTCCTGTACCAGGTGGTCCCTGTATTAATGTTATTGAACTAGAACAGATTGCTTTTTTTACAGCTTCCCTTTGGAATGTATCTAAATCTTGATTATAATAATCTATATTAATATTTTTCATAAAATTATCTGGTTTAGATATTCCAGTTAATATTCTTCTAAGTTGATTATTTTTATCATCTTTTAAATTTTTTATTGCTCTTATTTGTTTCTTTACAGCAGATGACTTTTTTCTATAATCTTCAATTATTATTTTATCTTTTGGCAATGCTACCTTATTACGTTTTCTTTCTATAACAACATTTATATCATCCTCATTTTCTTCTATTCGAATTAATCTTCCTATCCTTTTAACTTTATTATTCTCTTCGAAAATAAATTCTGTATTTTCATCAAAGATATCTTTTAAGTCATCTATTGAATATACGAATTTTTCATTTAATTTAAATATTATAGTATCATCCTCTACTTTTACATTATCGTAACTAAATCTTATCGCAGATCTTTTTATGTTATCCAATTCTTGTTTTAATCCATCAAGCCATATACTAAAAACTTCAGCAAATACTCTATCATCAGATTCTTCTTTAGATTTTTCTTCAGAATAATTAATTAATTTTATAGATAATTCCTTATTATTAGATATTTTTTCCAAAAGCTTATCTGTATTGATATCAAATAAGAAATCTCCACTAATTTTTAAATACTTGGTTTTTAGAAACTCTCTAGTTGGTGGTTTTAAATTATTTATTTCTGTTACTAAAAACAATTGATTGTAGTTGTCATATTTACACTTTACTTCAATTGACTCTCCTATAAATATATATTCTTTTTTATCTTTTTCAAAAAAGGCATAAGTTTCATAGAAGTTTTCTGGTAATTGCTGATTCAAAATTTTCTTTATATCTGTCCTAAGCACAATATTTCTTCTTATCATTATATCTATAATTTGCTTTTCTATATGAATGGTATATAAGTTACTATTTTTAGCTTCAATGTCATATATTTTTTCTATTCCTTTAATTATCTTATCTATTTCCATACGTGAATTTGGATTAATTAAAATCATTTTTAATATTAAATCTTGTATTTCTACAGATATGTCCTTATTTTCACTTACTTGTCTATAAAATTCTTGTGCATCTTCTTTTGGTTCTTCATTTGAAAACAAGTAATACATAACTGCTCCTAATGAATATATATCACTTCTTTCATCTATGTTCTCTTTCTTTTCCTTTGCTTCTGGTGATTGATATCCTGAACTTCCAAAGCATCTCACAGTAGGAGAATATTCTGTTCTTATTTGGTCTTTAATCTTCGATATACCAAAATCTATTATTTTTACTTTATTTTCATCTAGGATCATTATATTTGTTGGTTTTATATCTCTATGAATAACATTTAATTTATGAGCATTATCCACTGCTTTTACAATATTAAGAATTATTTCATATTTGTCATTATTTCGTAACTCTTTTGAAAGTTGTATTTGTTGTAAATTTATTCCATCTATGCATTCTAATACTATGCAACCTATATTTTTGTCTTTTATAATAAAAGCTTCATATAATGTAACTATATCAGATATATTATTCAATTTTTTTAATGCATCTATTTCTCTATTAAAAAATACTCCTGAATATTCTCCATTTATATTGTTTATCATCTTTATTGCAAAACATGCATTTGTTGTCTTATGTTCTACTTTTATTACTTTGTTTCCTTCAGGAGATGTATATATTTCTTCTATTTCTTTATATGTTTCTTTAAATTCATCATAACTTATATAATTCAACTCTAGCTCACTCCTTATTTATAAATGTATTTTAACATATTTCATTAAAATAATCTATACAAACCAAATAAGCTTTTCTAGTTTTCTATAATTTATTTTTTATTTATTACGATTTATCTCTTGCCACATTTCCAAATCAAGTTTTTTAGCAATTAAATCTCGTATCTTTATTTGCATTTTGTATATAGTTTTCATTAAGCGTAGAAGCTCTTCTCTATTTTCCTCTGAAATTTGAGTAGCAAATTTACAAATATGTCTTATATCTTTAACAATACTTTGAATTTCTTTATTACTTTCGCAATATGCATTAATAATTTCATCTTCTCCCTTTATCTTGTAATTAGTTACTCTTTCATAAATTGCTGCATCTCTAATATATGGTGCAAGTCTTGTATAACAATAATTCTTTGCTTTAGCTTCAATTAAACATCTTTCTTCATCAGAAACCCATACTTTTATACTTTTTCTTCTCTGACTTGGATTTAAATATTGTCTCATAATCAATCACCTCCTTTAATTCATTCCACAAAATTCATCATAAGCATATCCAGCTTCAATATATTTTTCTGTTAATTCCATTTTATATTTTTCTAATAA
>CANOGC010000038.1 GCA_947565445.1 uncultured Clostridium sp.
TTATATGGAGGCGTACCCAAGTGGTTGAAGGGGACTGTTTGCTAAACAGTTAGGGTTCGTAAGGGCCGCGGAGGTTCAAATCCTCTCGCTTCCGCCAAAAGGCACTAATGCTATAAATGTGTTAGTGTTTTTTTGTATATATCAAGAGTAATCTCTTTAATTTGCAGAACAAATACTAAAACATTAAGTATAATGTTTTAGTAAGATTATTTTTATTATGTATTAAAGAATATAATTTTATTTTTATAATAAAATTATATAGGGGGAAGTTAAATGGATAAGTTAGGAATTTGTTTTGCGGGTGGTGGAGTAAAAGGTGCTGCACATATTGGTGTGCTAAAAGCATTTGAAGAAGAAGGGGTTAATTTTGAATATGTATCTGGAACATCATCTGGAAGTATTATTGCAACTTTATATGCTTGTGGTTATTCAGCAGAGGAAATTTATACAATATTTAAAAAATATTGTAAACAAATAAAATACGTAGATGGAATTAATATAGTAAAAACAATTTTTGGATTAATATTTGAAAGAAAAATAATTATAGATGGATTGACAAATGGAAATAAAATACAAAAAATAATAGATGTAGCATGTAAGGAAAAAGGTATTAGCAATATTAATCAAGTAAAGAAGAATTTAATAATACCTGCAGTAGATTTATATGATGGAAAATTATATGCATTTTCTTCAAAGGATAATAGAACAATGTATTCAAATAATATAAAATATGTTTATGATTGTGAAATTGGAAAAATAGTTCAAGCAAGTTGTAGTTATCCTGGAATATTTTCACCATGTAAATACAAAAACACGAAATTAATAGATGGTGGAATTAGAGAAAATGTTCCATGGAAATTAACAAAACTAAATGGAGCAGAAAAAGTAATTTCTATCATATTTGAAAAAGATATAAATATTGATAGAAAAAAAGAAAAGAATATAATAGAGGTAATAACTAATTCAATAGACATATTATCATATGAATTATCAAATTATGAATTAGCAGGCGCAGATTACTTATTAAAAATAAAAACTAAAAATATAGAATTATTAGATATTAGTAAAATAGACTATTTATATAATTTGGGATATAAAACTGTAAAAGAAAAAATAATAATATAACATGTAATATAAATTAAAATGTTAATTTTTAATTTTTTATAATATATATATTACTGAAAATTTTTATTAGATTATGAAAATATGTAAAAAGATAAGCAAACATTGCACAAAACTGTGTCATAAAATGTAAAAATTACTACTTTTAAAAACGTAAACTTGCAGTTTTTTTATAAAAAGGTATGAAGTAAGTGCCGAAATAACTTATGAATGAAGTAATAACTGTAAAAAGTAAACTAAAAAATAGAAGAAAAGTAATAAAAAGTTGGAAATTTGGAGTACAATAGATAAATATAGATAAAAAAAGCTAAACAAACTAAGAAATTGATATTATATAAAAAGGATTTTAATAGAAGAAATAGAAAATGAATTAGGAATTTGTAAAAAAAGAGTTTTTATATAGGGAATTAGGCAGATTTTTGTACTCAATATAGTAGAAAAAGTACTATTAAGAACGAAAAAAAGTAGAAAAAAGATATAAGGATAAAGTATCTGAAATTATGTAAACACCACGAGCGCTAAAATGCTTGATATATAAGCTATTGATAAAAAGAAGAGATGCTAAAAATATTGTAGAATGGAGGAAAAAAGCACATAAGCTAAGGGAAATAAGAAAAGGCAGATAGGCTAAAAATGAGAAAAATGTTTTACATAAATGAAAATTCATATTAAATGATGCATTTTTTGAATGAAAAGTAGTGGTAAAAAATTTTGAAGTTGCAAATTCTATATAGAAATTATAAAAATAATATTATGTAAAACATAAGAGTTTTAAATATAAGTACAAAAATAGTTTAAAATTCAAAATATAAAGTGATTTTTTATAGATAAAAAAGTTACGTAAACCAAAATAAAGAGGTTAGTATACGTAATTGAGTTATGAAAACTTAAAAATGCCTACAATATGACAATAAGTAGAGAGATAAAGTAAATATAAAAAAATATTTATTATTTTTAAGTATATTTATAGAATAAATATTTAATAATAATAAATACAAAATTAAATAAATGAAATTAGAAAGGAAAATATACATATATAAAATATTAAATATTAGAATAAAAATAATATATAAAATTAATTATATAAAAATTAGCAAATACAAAAAAGGAGAAAATAATATAAAATTATTTTTTCCTTTTTTAAGTAATATAAAATTATTTTTTTATTAAATAAGTATCAGAATTAAATTTATTTTCTTCTTTTATTTTTTCTTTTGAAATTTGTTTTAATTTTAAATTATCTTTTGCAACAGTCATTAATAATTTTATTCTATTTGTTTGATTAGCTTGACTTGCTCCAGGATCATAATCAATAGGAGAAATATTTGCTTCTGGATATTTTGCTCTAACTGTTTTTATAACACCTTTTCCTACAACGTGATTTGGTAAACATGCAAATGGTTGAACACAGATAATATTTGGAATATCATGTTCAATATACTCAATCATTTCAGCGGTTAGAAACCAACCTTCACCAGTTTGGTTTCCAAGAGATAATATATCTTTTACTTTATCTTCTAAATGCCAAATATCACATGGTGGTAAATAGTCTTTTTTAGAACTTGCCAAAGCAAGTCTTAAATCTTTTTCAAAAATATCTACAAGTTTAATAGCAATTTTTGATATTTTTGAAGAGGTTTTATTTATTTTTAATAAATTATTAAATGTAATTTTGTGTGTAGCCATAAACTTTATGAATCCCATAAAGTCCGGTAAAATTACTTCTGCTCCTTCACTTTCTAAAAGATTTGATACATAGTTATTTCCAAATGGATGATATTTAATTAGTACTTCTCCTACAATACCTACCTTAGGTTTTATTACAGACGTATCTAATTGAATTTTTTCAAAATCATTTACAATATCATAAATACTTTGTTTAAATTGTTTAGAATTTCCATGCTCCAAAATACTTTTACATTTTTCTATCCATATATCGAAAAGCTTTTTAGTTTCTCCAATATGCTTTTCATAAGCTTTATTTTTTGTCAGCATTTTTTGAAGTAAATCTCCATATATAATACTACGTATTAGTTTTTCTAGTAATGGAATGGTTAATGAAAATCCTGGGTTTTTTTCCATTCCTACTAAGTTAAAAGAAATAACTGGAACATTTTCAAAACCTGCATCTTTTAATGCTTTACGGATAAAGCCAATATAGTTTGTGGCACGACAACCACCTCCGGTTTGGGACATTATTAAAGCAGTTTTATTTACGTCATATTTTCCAGATTCAAGAGCTTCAATAAATTGACCAGTTGTTAAAATTGATGGATAACAAGCGTCATTATTTACATATTTTAAACCAACCTCAACTGTATGAGGTGTACAATCACGTAGTAACTCAACATTATAGCCTTCAGATTTTACAGAATCTGAAATTAATTCAAAATGGATAGGTGCCATTTGAGGAACTAAAATAGTATAATCTTTTTTCATCTCTTTAGTAAAAGGAATTTTATTTATCTCATATTTTCCACAATTGTGACAATCTTGTTTTCTGCTTAGACGTTTTTCCATACTAGCGAGTAAAGAACGAATACGAATACGAACAGCCCCCAAATTATTTACTTCATCAATTTTTATTAAAGTATACATTTTTTCATAACTTGATAAAATTTCTTCTACTTGGTCAGTAGTAACAGCATCAACACCACAACCGAAAGAATTTAATTGCACAAGTTCTAAATTATCGTGTTTTCCAACAAATTCAGCAGTTGCATATAACCTTGCATGGAACATCCATTGGTCTACAACACGTAAAGGACGCTTTGCTTCTGATAAGTTTGAAATACTATCTTCCGTAAGAACACATAAACCAAGACTTGTAATTAAAGTATCAATACCATGGTTAATTTCTGGGTCTACATGATAAGGACGACCTGATAGAACAATGCCTTTTAAATGATTTTCTTCAATATATTTTAAAGTTTCTTGACCTTTATTGTGAATATCTTGTCTTACTTTTTGATATTCTTCTTCTGCTAAAAGAGCAGCTCTAATTAATTCTTTCTTTGTAAAATTATATTCCTTAAATTCATCTAATTCTAAAATACGTTTTACTAAGTTTTTTGCATCAAAGGGTAAAAATGGATTTAAAAACTTAATATTAGAATCTCGTAATTCTTCAATATTATTTTTTAATACTTCTGAATAAGAAATAACAATAGGGCAATTATAGTGATTGTCAGATTTTTCATATTCTTTTCTTGAATATGGAATACAAGGATAAAAAATTGTTTTAATTCCTTTATCCAATAAACTAATAATATGTCCATGTGCAAGCTTTGCAGGATAGCAAACTGATTCAGATGGCATAGATTCCATTCCCTTTTCATAAGTGCTTCTAGTACTTTTTTCTGATAAAATAACACGAAAACCTAAATTAGTAAAAAAAGTAAACCAGAAAGGGTAATCTTCATACATATTTAATACTCTAGGAATACCAATTGTTCCACGTGTAGCATTATCTTCTTCTAGTGGAGTATATCCAAAAATTCTTTCAAATTTGTATTTCATCAAATTTGGTAAATTAGCATTATTTGAAGTAATACCAGCACCACGCTCGCAACGATTACCAGAAATATGTTTTTTGCCATTATTAAACTTATTAATTGTAAGTAAGCAATGATTTTCACATCCATTACACCTTGTATGAGTAATGTTAATATCCAATTTATCTAAATCTTCTAATTTGCATATAGTAGAATGATATTCCATATCGAAATTTGCTTCATATTGTTCTTTAGCAAGAAGAGCTACGCCAAAAGCCCCCATAAGCCCAGAAATATCAGGTCTTATTACATTTTTGCCAACAATTAGTTCAAAAGCACGAAGGACAGCGTCATTGTAAAAAGTACCTCCTTGTACAACAATATAGTCTCCTAAAGTTTTAACATCACGTACTTTCATAACTTTTTGGATAGCATTTTTAATAACTGAATACGAAAGACCAGCAGAAATATCACCTACAGAATATCCTTCTTTTTGAGCTTGTTTTATTTTTGAATTCATAAAAACAGTACATCTAGAACCTAAATCAACAGGATGTCTAGATATAATAGCTTCTTTTACAAATTCTGATATTGAAAGATTTAAACTTTTAGCAAATGTTTCAATAAAAGAGCCACAACCAGATGAACAAGCTTCATTAAGCATAATATTATCTATAACGCCGTTTTTAATACGTATGTATTTCATATCTTGTCCACCAATGTCAACAATACTAGTAACATTTGGCATAAATTGTTTTGCAGCAGTATAATGCGCAATTGTTTCAATTTCATTTAAATCTACATTTAGTGCAGTTTGAATTAATTTCTCACCATAGCCTGTAACACCACTGTATCTAATATGGGCTCCTTTTGGTAAATTAGAATATAAAGTTTTAAGCATTTTTATAACACTATTTAAAGGATTTCCTTCATTACTTCCATATAAAGAATAAAGTAATTTTCCATCACGATCAATTAAAACTAATTTTGTAGTAGTAGAACCAGCATCAATTCCAACATAACAATCACCAGTATAGTTGGAAAGATCATTTTTTTCTACAGTATCTTTTTCGTGTCTTTTTTTAAATTCATCATATTGGGCATCAATTGAAAATAAAGCTTTTAAAGGTTCTGTTGAAGTATCACAAGAAATACGTAATACTTCAATTTTACTCTTCAATTTTTCTACGGAAATGGGAGATACAGAAATAGCATCAAGAGCAGCACCTTTTGCAACTAGTAAATGTGCTTCTTTGGGTACTATAATAGTATCTTCTGTAAGACATAAAGTTTCAATAAAACGATTTCTTAGTTCAGATAAATAATTTAGAGGACCACCTAAAAAAGCAACTGTTCCACGAATAGGTCTACCACATGCAAGCCCACTAATGGTCTGATTAACAACAGCCTGAAAAATAGAAGCTGCGATATCTTCTTTTCTAGCTCCTTCATTTAATAAAGGTTGAATATCTGTTTTTGCAAAAACACCACAACGAGAAGCGATAGGGTAAATTGTTTGGTAATTTTTTGCAAGTTCATTTAAGCCAGAAGTATCAGTGTTTAATAAAGAAGCCATCTGGTCAATAAAGGCACCAGTGCCACCAGCACAAGTACCATTCATTCGTTGTTCCATAAATTGGTCGAAATATATAATTTTTGCATCTTCACCACCGAGTTCAATAACGACATCTGTTTCAGGAATATATTTTTCAACAGCTCTTTTACAAGCAACAACTTCTTGAATGAAAGGTAAATCTAAAAAATTTGCAGCACTCATGGCACCAGAGCCAGTAAGTGCAATAGTAAAGTTACAGTTATTATATTTAATAGTAAGCTCTGTTAAAACATCGCAAACTGTATTTTTTGTATCTGAAAAATGTCTTTTGTAAGACATATCAATAGGATTTAATTTGTCATCCATTACAACTACCTTAACAGTAGTAGAACCAACATCTAATCCAACATGAAGTAAACGATTCATAATCTCATCCTTCCTTTCTTCCGTAAGCAAAAGAAAATTTATTCAAACTATATTGTATAATGAAAAAGTTAATTTGTCAAACGAAAGAAACTGTAAAAATCTCACAAAATTCATATATATTAAGCTAAAGAAAACTCAAATTACTTTTTTCTAGGGTAAGGTTTTGGCTCATCTGTAAGACCAAGTAAATAATCAACAGAAGTATTATAATAATTTGCAAGAGCAATTAATATTCTAGTAGGAATATCATTTTTTCCAATTTCATATTGAGAATAACCAGTTTGTGACATATTTAAAATTTGCCCAATTTGTTTTTGAGTTAAATCATGGTCTTCTCTTAAATCTCTAATTCTACGATACATTAAATAAACCTCCAATAAATTTACTAACAGAAAAGTTATACTGTTAGTAAATATTTTAAAGTAACTTAATTCACGTTAATTATATTTAACCTAAAATAAGTTAAAAATAAAGAAAATATTAAACAAAAAAATGTTTAAAATAATAAAACTTGTTCTAAAAATAACTTGTCTAACATAAAAATGAAAAAGCAAAGGAGGAAAAGATATGAAAAATAAAAAATTACTGGTTATAATAATAATAATAATTATTGTTATTTTAGGAGGAATGCGGATATTATATTTATCAAAATGTCGAAATATCAAAAGAAAAACAAGACATAATAGAATATACACCAGAGGCAGAAATTACACGGAGAGCAACTAAGACAAACGATTGTATCACTTTATTTTAATGATAAGGATAATAATAAATTAGTTCCAGAAGCAAGAAATATTGATGTAAAACAACTAACAAGAGACCCATATGCGACATTAGTAAATTTATTAATTGCAGGGCCTAAAAATGAAAAATTAGAGTTTACTATACCAGAAGGTACAAAACTAAATAAAACAGAACTAAAAGAAAATATTTTATGGGTAGATTTATCAAAAGAATTTATAGATAATTGTAAACAAGGTGCAGAAGCAGAAAGTATAGTTATATATAGTATAGTAAATACAATGACACAATTAAATGAAATAATAGGAGTTAAAATTACAATTGACGGAAATGAAAATGCGAGTTTTTTAGATAATGGTATTTCATTAAAAGATGTATTTATGCCTAAAGAAGAGGTTATTTAAACCAATCATAAAGTTTAAAGCACTTTAAAGCTTTTGAAAATTGGCACAAAAAATTTTCTACACTATAAAGAGAACAAAGAACGTTCTCTTTTTTTTGATTAAAATTAAACTGAGGCTTATTACAACAATTGCAACAATTTTTTCTTCTAGCATAATATCGTTTCATGGTAATTCCACCTTTGCATAAAAAGATAATATATTATATAATATGACAAGAATAAAAAAAAGTGAGGAAATATGGAAAATTTAAAAGAAAATGAAAGAATAGATGATTTAGAATATAAAGGTTTAAAAATAATTCAAAATACAGAAGGGTTTTGCTTTGGAATTGATAGTGTGTTATTAGCAGATTTTGCAAAAGAAATAAAAAGAGACAGCAAAGTAATAGATTTAGGAACAGGAACAGGAATTATTGGAATACTATTATGTGCAAAAACAGAAATTTCTCGTATGGTAGGTGTAGAAATACAAGAAGAAGTATATGACATAGCAAAAAGAAATGTAAAACTAAATAAATTAGAAGAAAAATTTACTCTCATGAATATTAATATTAAAGAATTAGACAAGAGGCAAGAAATAGGGAAATTTGACGCTATTGTAACTAATCCGCCATACAAAAAAGAAAACACAGGAATACAAAACGAAAATGAAAAGAAATTAATATCAAGGCATGAAATAGCAGCAAATTTAGAAGACTTTATTAGAATTTCATCACAACTGTTAAAAGATAAAAAAGACTTATATATGGTGCATAGGCCAGATAGATTAGTAGATATAATAGAACTTTTAAGAAAATACAGATTAGAGCCTAAAAAACTAAAATTAGTATATCCTAAACCAGAAAAAGAACCAAATCTACTATTAATAAAAGCAACAAAAAATGCCAAACCATTTCTAAAAGTAGAAAAGCCATTATATGTTTATAAAGAAAATGGAGAATATACAGACGAAATACTAAAAATATATGGAAGGGAGAAATAAGATGATAGGAGAACTATATATAGTTTCAACACCAATTGGAAACTTAGAAGATATAACACTAAGAGCAATAAAAACATTAGAACAAGTAGATATAATAGCAGCAGAAGATACAAGACATACATTAAAATTATTAAATCATTTAAATATTACAAAACCAATGATAAGTTATCATAGGCACAATGAAGAAATAAAAACTGATGAATTAATAAACAGACTATTAGAAGGTAAAAACATAGCACTAGTTTCTGATGCAGGGACACCAGTTATATCAGATCCAGGGGAAGAGATAGTGAAAAAATGCTTAGAAAATAATGTAAAAGTAGTACCAATTCCGGGAGCATGTGCAGCAATCACAGCACTTATAGCATCTGGAATAGATGCAAAAGAATTTACATTTTTAGGCTTTTTACCATTAAACAAAAAGAACAGAAAAGAAAAATTAGAACAAATAAAAATAGGAGAGAATACAATAATATTATATGAAGCACCACATAAACTAATTCAAACATTAGAGGAGATAAGTAAAATAACAGAAAAAAGAAAAATAGTGTTAGCAAAAGAACTTACAAAGATACATGAGGAATATATAACAGGAACAGCAGAAGAATTAAAAAGTGAAATACAACAACCCAAAGGAGAATATGTTATTGTAATAGAAAAAAATGAGAAAACAGCTAAACAAGAACAAAAAGAACTATTAAATCAACTATCCATAAAAGAACACTATAAGTACTATGAAAAAAAGGGGCTAGATAAAAAAGAGATAATAAAAAGAATAGCAAAAGATAGAAATGTTAGTAAGAATGAAATATATAAGGAGTTTATATAAGAAAAGTGGCTTCGCCACATGTCACGCACTTCGTGCGGACAGTCTAATGAAACTTAACCTTGTTGTATAGGAAATTTTCAATGTTCCTTTTTGTTGATTACGCTTGCTAACCCGCAAGCTATCAACAAAAAAGTCGATTTTTCCTATACAATAAAAAGAGCCGGTCTAAATGATGTTAGACCGACTTAAACTTTATACATTTTCTGATAATTTATTAATTTTTTCAGCACATTTTGTGCAAACTAACTTATCATTATATGAAACTAATTTCTTTGTAGCACCACAAAAAATACAATTTGGCTCATATTTCTTTAAAACAATAGAAGAACCATCTACAAAAATTTCGATAGGATCTTTTTCATATATGCCAAATTTATTTCTAAGTTCGATAGGAATGACTACTCTTCCTAATTCATCAACTTTTCTTATAATACCTGTTGATTTCATAAATAAACCTCCTTTAAATAAAACCTTAAACATAACAAGTTTCGACAATTTCCAAATATAATAATAACATGAAATATATAGAATTGTCAATAAAAAACAAAAGAATTATCAAACAAATTGGCAAAAAATGTAAAACAGTTAAAACTGTTCTTTTTTATAAAATATAGAATAAGATAAATAAAGAGGTAATAAAGATGCTAAATATTATATGGCCAGTTTTTATAATAATTTCATATATATATGCAATATGCGTGGGGAAAGTGCCAGAAATTAACAATTCAATATTTGAATCTTGCAAAAGTGCAGTAGATTTAAGCATTACATTTTTAGGAACAATGTGTTTATGGACAGGAATTATGCAGATTGCAAAAAAAACCACACTAATTACTAAATTAACTAATGCTTTGAAGCCAATAATGAAAATATTATTTCCAGATATAGATAAAGATAATCCAGCTTACAAAGAAATATCAATGAATATGGTAGCAAACATATTAGGATTAGGAAATGCCGCGACACCATTAGGATTAAAAGCAATGAACACAATGCAAAAAACAAATACGAGTAAAGACACGCTAACAAATTCAATGGCAATGTTTATAATAATTAATACAGCATCTATACAAATAATACCAACAACAGTAATTGCGATTAGAAGTTCATTAGGTTCTAGTAACCCTACAGCTATTATTATTCCTGTATGGATTGCAACAATATGTGCAGCAATTGCAGGAGTAATTAGTGCAAAAATTTTAATGAAAAAATATTAGGAGGCAAACTTGAATATAATTAATTATTTATCTACAATAGCTGTACCAATGGTTATTTTATTAATAATAACATATGGTGTAATAGAAAAAAACAAAGTATATGATACATTTATAGAGGGTGCAAAAGAAGGAATGCAAGTAGTAGTAAATATATTTCCAACATTAGTAGGAATATTTTTAGCAGTAGGAGCACTTAGAAGTTCAGGATTAATAGAACTAATTATAAACATTATAAAACCTATAATAGAAACATTAAGAATACCAGCTGAAATAATGCCACTTGCATTATTACGACCAATATCTGGAAGTGCATCTATGGCAGTGGCAACAGATATAATATCAAAGAATGGGGTAGATAGTCTAATAGGATTAATAGCATCAACAATAATGGGGTCAACAGAAACCACATTATATACCATTGCATTGTATACAAGTGCAGTAGGAATAAAGAAAATACGATTTGTATTAATAGCAGCATTAATAGCAGACATTACTGGAATGTTGATTTCTGTAGCAATTTGTCGATTTTTGTCGTAATTTTTTTGTTGACTTATGGAGAAAAAAGTGTTATTATATATATGTATTAAGTCAACAGAATATATTCAATGTGATTTAAGTCAAAAATTTTTCTATCAGAAAAATCTTAAGAATTCTTAAAATTCAAAGAAAGGGAAAAGTAAATTATCAATTTAAATAATAAATAAGATAAAAATATCTTATTAACATTAATGTTATCAATCTTGTAGGGGATAATATTATATAATAAAAAGGTCTCTCAAATATTTTAAAGCCCAAGCATTTTAATTTTGAAAGGTTCCAAAAATGTTAAAACTCCTAATATACAAAAAGTTAAGCCCCCTTAAAGTATCCCCTACACCCCATATAAAATATGCATATTTTTATTATTTCATTTTTAAAACGTTTTAATTCAAATAAAAAGCATCCATTAACCATTCTAGCGTTTAATAGATGCTTTTTTCTTTTAAGTTATAGAGTAGCAAATAATGAATTTATGAGAAAATATAACAGAATATAGAAAAAAGTCAAGAAATAATAAAAAAATGGAAATGAGAATACAACATTTACCGAATAGAAAATTACTTACGTAAATAAATATTGTATTTGAATTAGTTTAAGTTATAATAAGTTATAGAGAACTTTAATAAACAGAAAATGTTATATAATGCTTGTTTTTTATTAAAAACATAAGTATAATTATATAAAATAAGAGGAGAAATGCTATATGTATATGGAAAATTTAAATGAAGAAGTAAGACAATATTTTAAAATATTATCACCACAATTTCCTGAGTGGTTATTAGAATATATAGAAACACCAGAAATGCAAAGAATTAATGGTACAAGTATGAATTGTGGTACAGATTACTCAAAACTATTTAATAATAGATATTGGTATTCTAACCTAGACCATAGTGTAGGAGTAGCATTAATAATATGGCATTTTACAAAAGATAAAAAACAAACTTTATCAGGATTATTTCATGATATAGCGACACCAACTTTTAAGCATTGTATAGATTTCATGAATGGAGATTTTGAAAAACAAGAATCTACAGAAGAAAGAACAGAATCAATACTAAAACAATCAGAAGAAATAAAAAGATTATTAAATAGAGATAATATTAAAATGGAAGAAATATCAGATTATAGAATTTATCCAATTGCAGATAATAACACACCTAAATTAAGTGCAGATAGATTTGAATATAATTTTTCTAGTGGATTAGTTTTTCTTAGAGTTTGGGAATTAAAAGATATAGAAGAAATATATAATAATGTTACTATTCTAAAAAATGAAGAAGGTATTGAAGAATTAGGATTTAAAGATTGGAAAATATGTGAAAAATACATAAATATTATATCAAAATTATGGCCAAGTTGGATAAGTGATAAAGATAAAACAGTAATGCAATTTTTAGCAGATATAGTAAAAAGTATGAATGTTAAAGGATATTTAACAATAGATGATTTATATAAATTATCAGAACAAGAGATTATAAATAAAATTTTAACATGTGAAGATGAATATATTAAAGAAAACTTTATAAAATTTCAAAATGCAACAGAAATTTATGGAAGTGATACACCAGTAGAAGATAAATATTGCATAAGTATTAAAGCAAAAAGAAGATATATAATTCCACTAGCTAAACATAACAGTTCCGTAAGCAGAATAGACAAAATATCTAAAAGAGCTGCTAACGATATACAAGAATACTTTAATATCAAACATTATAAATACATAGGATTTAATTTTGACTTTAAACCATATGAATATTAATCGAAAAAAGAAAGTAGGAAGATTATGAAAGATTTGATGAAAACTAATTGTTATGATGTATTAGATGATATGATAATTGTTGGAAGTTGTTTATCAGCAATGCAACCAATGGCATTTAAAGAGTTAGAGAATCAATCTAATAATATCTATGAGGTGTGTTTAGAAGAGGTACATTTAAATATGGTAATAACTAAAATAATAGGAATGTTGTCTAGAGTAAAAGTAAAAAAGATAATATTTGCTACTGTAGATAAATCACCACATTGTATACAAATGCATTATATTGAAAATGAAATTAGAAAAGCAATGAATATTAATAATATAGAATTTATTCATTATGTAGCTGTTAATAATAAATTAGTTAAAATATCAAATGAAGCAATTAGAAAATCAAAATCCCTAGCAGAAATAGAAAAAAGTTTTTTATAATTATAAGTTGCATATAAAGTACAATTAAATGATAAATAAAATAGAATGGTGGTTTTAATATGGCTCAATATAAACAAAACTGGATAATATTAGTTGTAATTTTAATAGCAGTATTTTTTATAGTAGGTATGGTAATAGGAGCTATGGGAAAAAGTAAAAAAATATGGATTACGAGTTTAATATTACTAATTATATATTTATTAATATTTATAATTAATCCAGGCGTAGTATTTATAGTGATATGTAAGATAATAGATTATTTTAAGTAAAAGAATTTTGTAAATAAATTTTATATAGGGAGGAACAAAAATGGATAGAGAAAATGCAATTAAATTATTAAAAAAATATAATAAAGAGGAGTTTCATATTAGGCATGCTTTTACAGTTGAGCAAGTAATGAGATATTTTGCAAGAAAATATAAAGAAGACGAGAAATTTTGGGGTATAGTAGGATTACTACATGATATAGATTATGAAATGTATCCAGATGAACACTGTAAAAAAGCTCCAGAATTATTAAAAGAAATAAACAGTAGTGATGAACTAATACATGCAGTTTGTAGCCATGGATATGGAATTTGTTCTACAATTGAACCAAGTTGCCAAATGGAAAAAATATTATTTGCAACAGATGAATTAACAGGTTTAATATGGGCAGCTACAAAGATGAGGCCATCGCAAAGCACTAAAGATATGGAATTAAAAAGTTTAAATAAAAAATATAAAGACAAAAAATTTGCAGCAGGTTGTTCAAGAGATATAATTTCTCGTGGAGCAGAACAACTAGGCTGGGAATTAGATGAATTATTAGAACAAACATTAATAGCAATGCAAGAAACAGAAGACGAAATTTCAAAAAATACAGAAATATATAAATAATAAACACTTAGGGGGAGATTATGGAACTAAACTTGTAATGAAAATTACATATATAGAAATAAAAAACATCTCAATTTATATTATTTTGAGATGTTTTTTATTTTACTTCTTTTAAAGTGTTCGTATTATCCTTTTCTGGTAGGACACAGCTTAATAAATCCGAAATTTTATTTTTGTGAAATTGATATTATTGCAGTTATAAAATGGTATAATAATAAAATCAAGATAAAGTGAAATATTTTCTAAATCACTAAAAAACTTTCAGCACAAGTGAAATATTTTGTTGACAAACAAAAAATATTTCAGTATAATAAAGTAAGAGGTGAAAAGAATAATGATTTATAGAGAACATTATATAAATCCAGTCCGTGAATTTTATGATTCAGATTTAATAAAAATTATAACAGGAATAAGGCGTTCAGGAAAATCGGTTATATTAGAACAAATAAGAAATGAAATAAAACAGAAAACAGATAATTTAATATATCTAAATTTTGAAGATAAAAGAATACTAACAAATATTTCAAATAGTAGTGAACTCATTGAATATATAGAGAACAACAGAAAAAGTGGCAAATGTTATGTATTTTTAGATGAAATACAAATGATAGAAAAATGGCAAGAAGCATGCAAAACACTAAGGTTATATGATAATTCTATCTTTATTACAGGTTCAAATTCAAAATTACTGTCAAAAGAATTTACAAAAGAACTAACTGGTAGATATGTTGCATTCAAAATTAGGCCTTTTGTATATAAGGAGATTTTAGAATATACGAAAGAATTAAAAAAAGAATGTAGTGTTACAGATTATTTGGTATGGGGAGGATTTCCGAAGAGATTTGAATTTGAAACTGAGGAAGCTAGAATAAGGTATTTAAGTGATTTAGATGATACAATTGTTATCAATGATTTAATTAATCGATATAAAATAAAAAAAGACAAGTTATTTAAAAGTTTAGTTAATTATATTTTAAGGTCAAATAGTAGAATCATTTCAGCAAAATCAATTCATAAATATATAAAAGATAAAAACGAGAATTGTTCTATTAATACAATTATTAAGTATCTTGGATATTTAGAAGAAGCATATATCATCGAGTCAGTCAAACAATATTCTACGAAAACTAAAAGTGAATTAGCATACTATGTAAAAATATATAATACAGATGTTGCTTTTAATTCAATTAGATGTATGGATAATAGATATGATTTAACTCACAATTTAGAAAATATCATTTATAATGAACTAATTTATATGGGATATAATATAAACGTATTCAACAACAATGGAAAAGAAATAGATTTTCTAGCACAAAAGAATAATAAAAAATATTTTATACAAGTTGCCTATAGTGTAGCAGAAGAAAAAACATATAATCGTGAATTTTC
>CANOGC010000039.1 GCA_947565445.1 uncultured Clostridium sp.
TATCTATTTATTTTCTAACCTTTCATAATTTTGCAATTTCCTTTATTACATTTTTGTTACATGGTCAAGTATTTTTGCATATTCTTCTTATCATTAATTTGCATAATGTAACTTAAATTAGCGTATTTTCCTATTATATAAGAAACCTCCTTTAACAAGGGAGGCGGCACCCGAAGGGTGACGGAGGGTTCTTATTAAATGCTTTTTAAGAACCCCCAGTCCACTTCGTGGACAGCTCCCTTATTAAAGGGGCTCTAGAGAAGGTTCATAGAAGATTTATGGTCTCATAATTATCCAATACCATTATCTAATAACTTTTTACCGTTACTAAATATTATATCTTCATTAATCGATATAAATTGCATATTTACATAAATCATGTTATAATTTAATTATCAAACGAAAGGAGTAAGTTATTATGGCATACAAAACAAAAACAAATAGTCGTAAAAGTTTAAAGGCTCTATATCAATATAGAGATCTTACTAGAAAAGAGGACATCTCTACCGATTGGACCACAATTCTTCTTAAAAAATTGAGAGAATGTAAAAATAACTGCTCTGTACACAACCAATAGCCATTATGGCTATTGGAATTTTTTTGTCTTACTTATGTACGCATAATATTATATAAAAAATAGATACTATGTATAAATAAAATTTATATTGACGTACGTTTTTATGTATGCTATAATATAATAAGATAGGAGGTATTACGAATATGACAAATACAAATATAACGAGTTTTAGGAAAGATATATATAATCTATTAGAACAAACTATTAAATATAATGAGCCTATAAATATATCAACTAAAAATGGAAATGCAGTTGTATTAAGTGAAGAAGATTATAATAATATAATTGAAACATTATATATAATATCTATTCCTAAATTGAAAGATGAAATAATAGAAAGATCAAAAGATGATGACTATGTAGACGAAAGCGAGGTTAACTGGTAATAAATGTATAAAATACAATATCATAGAAAAGCAGTAAAAGAAATAGAAAAACTAAAAGAAACTAATCTTGATATAAAAGCAAAAAAACTAATAGAACTAATAAAAGAAAATCCGTTTAAAACCCCACCACCTTATGAAAAATTAGTTGGAGACTTGCAAAACTTTTACTCAAGAAGGATAAATATAAAACATAGACTTGTATATCAAGTATGTGAGCAAGATAAGATTGTAAAAATAATATCTATGTGGTCACATTATGAAGGTATCTAAAATAACTACTATAAAAGAATTTACTTTTATAGTAGTTATTTCTTTACCAAATATTTTCCCTATATTATTGCTTTTTATTTATTCTTCGTATACAATATTTTTAATAAGAAAATTGGACGTTAACGAAATCAAAGATTTCTACGTCCACATGTGCAAATTGCTTCGCAATATTGCACGTATCAAGGTAAATTAACCTTGTTGTATACGGAAAAATCTTATATATTGCTAAGATAAAAGTCGATTTTTCCTATACAATAATAAAATAGGTGATATAAATGGGAAAGAAAAATAAAAAAATTAGTAAAATAAAGAAATTTCATAAAAAAGATATTAATACTGTAACTACTGTTAAAATTCGTGTTTGTATGTTTTGTATGTTTATTGTTCTTTTTGCTTTAGTTTTTCGTATTGGTTTTTTACAGTTTGTACAAGGTGCTGATTTAAAAGAAAAAGCCTATAAACAACAAACTATTAACAAACTAATTAGTGCTAAGAGAGGAAATATCTTAGATTCTACTGGAAAAGTACTTGCTACAAGTGCACAGGTTGATACTGTTTCTATTAATCCAACAAAAATAAAATCCAAAAATGACAATGACCAAGAGACAAAAGAAATAAAAGAAAAACTTGCTAAAGCTTTTTCTGAAATTTTTGAATTAGATTATGAAGAAACACTTGCTAAAGTAAATAGCACTTCTTCTATTCAAACTATTGCAAGAAAAGTAGAACAAGATAAGATAGATAAACTAAAAGCTTGGATGGAAGAAAATAAAGTTTCTGTTGGTATTAATATTGATGAAGATACTAAACGATATTATCCATACAACAATTTAGCAGCTTATGTTATAGGATTCTGTAATAGTGAAAACCAAGGTATTTATGGAGTCGAAAGAAGTTATAATTCATATTTAACTGGAACACCTGGTAAAATTGTTACTTCAACAGATGTTCATAAAGATGAAATTTCTGATGAAAATGGTCAGTATATTGAAGCTGAAAATGGTAATAATATTGTGCTAACAATTGATGCTAATGTTCAAGGTATTACTGAAAAATATTTAAAAGAAGCAGTTGAATTGAATAATGCACGTAATGGAAATGTTATTATAATGAATCCTAATAATGGTGATGTATTAGCAATGGCACAATATCCAGATTATGACTTAAATACGCCTTTTACACCTACAACTCAGTACTGGGCTGACAGATGGGATTCACTATCTTCTTCTGATAAAACAGAAATGTATAGAAACATTATGGTATCAGATCGTTATGACCCTGGTTCTACTTTTAAATTAATTGGTGCATCTGTCGCTCTAGAAGAAAATATTACTACTACTGATGTACAAAATGATTTTTCTTGTATTGGATATGAAATGTTTGCTGAAGAAAAAGTTAAATGTACTGGTATTCATGGAAACCAAACTTTACGAAAAGTTTTGGAAAATTCTTGCAACCCTGGTATGATGCAACTTGCAGCACGTATTGGCAAAAGAAATCTATATAAATACTATAATGCTTATGGTCTTTTTGCAAGAACTGAAGTAGGACTTCCAGAAGAAATTAATAGCTATTTTTATGATGAATCAAAAATTGTTTCAGCAGAACTTGCCACTATGATTTTTGGACAAGGTATACAAGTTACACCTATACAGTTAATCACTGCTATTTCTGCTATAGCAAATGATGGTGTTCTTATGAAACCTAAAATTGTAAAACAAATAATAAATACTGATAATAATGCTGTAACTAATATAGAAGATAAAGAGATACGTCAAGTAATTTCTAAAGAAACTGCAAGTGAAATGTTAGACATGATGGAATCTGTTGTAAATAGTGCTGGTAGTGCTTCAAATGGTAGTGTAAAAGGTTATTCTGTTGGTGGAAAAACAGGTACTTCAGAACCTCGTAAACATCATGAAGAAGAAGGATATGTTGCTTCTTTCGTTGCTGTTGCTCCAGCTAGAAACCCAGAGATTGTTATACTAGTTGCAATATATGATCCACATGTTCAAAATTATCATGGTGGTCATGTTGCAGGTCCTGTTGTTTCTAAAATTTTATCTGAAGTATTACCTTATTTGGGTATTCCTGCTGATAAAATCGATGTAAACACAAGTGGCTCTAATAGTACTGTTACGGTTCCAAATGTAGAAAACAAAACTGTTGCAGAAGCACAAAAGAATATGACAAATGCAGGTTTACGTTGTAATTTTAATTTAAGTGGCAATAAAAATGAAGTATTAGTAACAGACCAAGTACCAGAAGCTGGAACTAAACTCCCAAATAATTCTTTGGTTATGCTATATACAGAAGAAAATAATGTTAGAACTTCTACTACAGTTCCAAATTTAAGTGGTATGACAGCATCACAAGCAGCAAGTTCTCTTAAATCAAAAAATTTGAATATTAATATAGAAGGTTCACGGTATTGTAAAATCGCAAGAGCCTGCAAGCGGAACTTCTGTAGAACAAGGTAGTGTAGTAAAAGTAATATTGTCGAATTAGAAATTAGAGGGTAGAAATTAGAAATTTTTATTTCAAGAAACTAGTATAAAAATAACCACGAAGAATCTCGGAGCCATAAGTGGGGCCCAAAGAAACTGTACAAAACGTTAACACGTTTTGTACAGTTTCTTTGGGGAATGGCAACGGTTCGTGGTTATTTTATACTAGTTTCTTGTTTATGTTACTTATTTACTTCGATATTACTTTCAATTTCAAAAAATATTACTTAGCTTATTTTATTTTTTATTTTTTCTAATGCTCTTGCTAGTTGATCTGGGCAAGATGTTCCTTTACTTCCACAAGGTATTCCCTTTAGTTTATCTATAACATCATTAATATTCATTCCTTCTACTAATTTACTAATACCTGCTGTATTTCCTTTGCAGCCTCCTATAATTGTTACTTTTTTTATAATATCTTTTTCTATTTCAATAATCATTTCTTCTGAACATGTTCCTTTTGTTTTATATCTATATTCCATTTATATCCCTCCTAACTTACTTTTAAATATTCCATATATATTTTTGCGCAACATTCACAGTCAAATTCTGCTCTATGAAAACCATCTTCAGTAATTCCAATATGTTTTGCAATTGTTCCTAATTTATGGTTTGGAAGTTCAGGATATAGTTTTCTTCCAATTGGTACTGTATCTATTACTTTATTTTTTGAAAAACTATTTTTAGAATAGTTTTGAATAAATTTGTAATCAAAGTTTGCATTGTGTGCTACAATGTTTAAATCTCCAACAAAATTTATTAATTCTGGCATTACTTCTTCTACTATTGGTGCATTTTTTACCATTTCATTTGTAATTCCAGTAATTCTTGTAATATAGTATGGAATTTGTACTTTAGGTTTTATTAAAGTTGAAAATGTATCTAGTTTTTTACTACCTTTATATTTAATGGCACTTACTTCTATTAATTCATTTGCAAATGGTGATAATCCTGTTGTTTCTACATCTATTGCAACAAATGTATCTTCTTTTTCTTTCATGTATTTTACCTCTTCTTTCATACTTAATATATCATAATATGAATTTGTTGTAAATATTTTAATATTGGTATATAATAGGAAAAGCGAAAGGGGAATATATATGTTATATGGCAATAGTGAATTTAATAACTTTAGTAACTATAAAAATTTATCTGTAAAAAATAAAAAATTTATTTATATTGGTTTAGTTGTTATAATTTTTATTATTGTAATGGCTTTTTGCATTTTTCATTTTACTTCTAAAAATAATATTAGTAAAAATACTGTACTTACTGCAATAGATAATAGTTTTACTATAGAAATTCCTGGCAGTATTTCTTATGGGTTAGGTAATGATAATAATTTTGTAATTGACATATCTTCTAAAAAAGACGAAATGTTTATTTATTGTAGTCATATTTCAAAAGAACGTATGGTGGATTTTTATCAAATCGTTCAAGATGATAAAGAACGTTATATGAGTGAGAAACAAAACATTCGTGATGATAGTGGTATTGTACAAACTAAAGTACATGATTATACAGCTTATGAATATAGTTTTGTTTATTCTGATTCTTCTTATGGAAAAGATTTTTATAATAATGTTTTATGGATTGAAACTGAAAAAAACTTATACATTTTAAATTTTGAAGTAGTAAATGACAATGTAGAAAAATATAAAGATATTTTTCTTAATATTAAAAATTCTTTTATAGAATTATAGACATTTTGGTGTTAGTATAGTAAAATACACTTTAATTGTATAAAAAAGGAGAATTTATTTATGTTTAAAAAATATTTAGTTGTTTTTTTAGTATCAATGGTACCATTAATCGAATTAAGAGGAGCTGTTCCAATTGGTTTAAGTGGAGCATTTGGAGATGCACTTCCTATACTTCCTCTTTATATCACATGTATAATAGGAAATATGCTTCCTGTTCCTTTCATATTTTTCTTTGCAAGAAAGGTATTGGAATGGGGTGCAGATAAAAAATTTATTGGAAAGTTTTTCACTTTTTGTTTAGAAAAAGGTGAAAAAGGTGGTAAGAAATTACAAGAAAAAGCAGGACGCCGGTTTATATGTAGCATTATTTCTTTTTGTAGGTATTCCACTTCCCGGAACAGGTGCATGGACTGGAACTCTTGCTGCAAGCTTTTTAGATATGGATTTTAAGAAGAGTGTAATTGCTATTATGTTAGGTGTAATTTTAGCAGGTATTATTATGGGGCTTGCATCAGCTGGTGTATTTGGTGCAATAGGAGCAATGTTTAGCTAAACATTGCTCTTTTGCTTATATTTTAAAATTTATACTACAAAAACTCCATTCTAAATTCTGTTTCTGTATAATTATCATCTAATGAAAATTCTTAAAATGTTACTAAATAATGGTTTTAGTATATATGCAAACCAAATCTTCTATGAACTTGCTATAGAGCCCCTTTAATAAGGGAGCTGTCCACGAAGTGGACTGGGGGTTCTTAAAAACATTTAGAAGAACCCTCCGTCAAGGCTACGCCTTGCCACCTCCCTTGTTAAAGGAGGTTTCTTGCAAATTCTTCGAAGAATTTACTCTATAGGTATAAGTTACTACAAAAGTTCATAAGACCATTAACTAGTAACCTTAAAATCATACTGAATTTTCCCATTAGTACCAAGCTAGCTATTTGTTGAACCAAATCCTCCAAGTCTTTGCCCTTCTGCTACATCATCATCTGTCACTAAATATTTTTGGAAAATTGCTTGCCCTATAGCTTCTCCTTTTTTTATTTCAATGTCTTCCTCTTTAATATTATAAAAAGCAAACATAAAATGCCCATCATTATCTGGATTTCCATAATAATCCTTATCTATAACCCCTACACTATTTGCCATAACTAATCCCTTCTTCTTTGGGTTAGAACTTCTATTATATAAAAGCATAACCTCATCATCTTGCATGTATGCTTTTAATCCAGTCTTAACTAATGTTGGATTCATTCCTTTTTTAAAACTTGGTATAACTACATCCTCTGCTGCTTCTATATCATATCCTGCTGAATATTTTGTTTTACGAACTGGTAAATTGATTCCACATTCTTCAAACCCTTTTGCTACTTCAAATCCACGTTTTTTCTCCATTTCTTATTCCTCACTTTTCTTTGTTTTTAATATTCAAACTTTATTCATAGGTATTAGTATATAAATATTGCAGAATGTCGAGGAGCCATAAGTGGGGACCAATAGAAACCGTCAAAATGTGTTTACACATTTTGTACAGTTTCATTGGGGAATGGCGACGTTTTCAAAATATTTATATACTAATACCTATGAATCTATTTCAAACATTTTTCTCATTTTATTATAGTTAATTTAGTTTGTCAATTATTTTTTTAGGTTTACACCAACAATTCCTCCGCACTATTCCCGATACAATAGAAAATATTATCATTAAAATAGAATATAAATTTAGCGAAAAGCCTACACCGTGTAAAACTTGAAATAATATATAAAAACATTATGTACGAAAACCCTACTATTCCCCCATTAATTAGTCCATTTTTTCTAATTTTGCTAGAACCAATGCTACTTCCAATTAATATACTAATAGCTGTTATTACTAATATAACTGGTGCAGTTGTACTTTCGCTTATGTTTGTATATGTTAATACTATTGAAAAAAGAAAAAGTAATAATAATGTAATAAAAAATGCTATTCCAATTCCTTTTATAATAGGAATTACACTATTCCTACTTTCAGCAGTTGTTTGACTTAAATTTTTCATATTCTTCCTCCTTTGTAATATCTATATGTGGCTTAACTAAATAATATAACAAAAAAGAGGCATCTTAAAAATGCCCCTGTTTTCTATTCACTTATTATATTTCCTATTGTATTATTATCTGTCTGTGTTTGATTATTATCTGTCATATTGTTTTGTGCATTATTAACCATATGTGCTTCTAAATATTCTTCTATATTTAGAGTCTGTCCTTGATATTCCATATAGTATGTGTTTACTCCCGCATTCACCACAAAATATGCATTTGTTAATCTTGTAGGAATCAATTCAGTTCCTTTATTATCATATATACCATAATATCTTACTTTTTTTGTACTTCTTCCATCTGGTATTAAATAGTCCTTTCCAAATACTATTCCTTTATAACTTGGAACAATTAATAGGTTATTTACTACTTTTCCACTTACACCTGACGAATATCCAATTGTATCATATTCTAATGGTAAAATTATATTTCCATTTATATCAAACATTCCCCATTTTTTGTTTTGATATACAGGTATTGCATTTTCAAATAGCACATATTGATTATTAATACTATTATTACGAAAAGTTCCAACATTTACTCCTATTTGTTCATACTCTAAATGTATTATAATATTTCCTGTGTTTCCAATCATTCCATATTTATTACTATTTTTTACTAAGTATAATCCATTTTGCTTATCTACCATTTTGATATCATCATATAGTAAATTAATTTTTGTTTCTCCCGCCTCAGTAACAATTCCCTTTTTATTTAGTGCACTTGTAACATAAAACTCTCTTGCATTTTCATTAAATACCATATTTCTGTATCTAGAGCCTATAATTTCTTCATTATTGCTATTCACAACTCCAAATAAATTATTGTCTTTTTTTACAACAAACAAATTATATAAAACTGCTTTTTGATTCTCAAATGCATCATCAATTCCATCTCTGTATCCTAATTTTTTAAATCTATCTTCATAGGTATTTACTAGATATGGTAATGTAAATATACTAATGTTTTTTTGTTCTTTATTATATTCAAATAATACATTAAATCCTATTTTTATTCCTTCTGGACTACAATATAATTTACCGTTTTTACTAATTACTGGATCAGAAATTATATAGTCTTCATAATCTTTTGTCTGGTCTGGTGCTACTTTTGAAATCTTATTCGAATTTAAGAAAAATGATGCTGTTTCCTTCTTATTTTCTACCCAACATTTATTTTCGTCTTCTGTATATAGTTTAAATTCACCCTTATGATAATCATAATTTAAATAGTTTGCAATTCCAGTAATATCTACATGAATTTTTCCTGTTACTTCATCAATAATTATTGTATCATTCGGCAAATTTACAACTTTTCCATCAATATATATACGAAATGTATTACTTTGTAAATAGATAATAGCATATACTATTCCTATTATTGCTATTATCGTAATAATAATACCTATTAATACAATTCTTGATATTTTCTTACTTTTTTCTTGATTTATATCTCTATTTATTCCATTTAAGTTCATAAACTCCTCCTTCTATTCTTTAGTATAACCATATTTTTTATAAAACTCATCTCTAAATGATACTAAATTATCATTCTCTATTTCTATTCTAACTCTTTCCATTAGACTAGTCAAGAACCTTAAGTTATGAATTGATAATAAACGCACTCCTAATATTTCATTTGTTTTTACTAAATGTCTTATATATGCTCTTGTATAGTTTTTACAAGTATAACAATCACATTCTGGGTCAAGTGGAGTGAAGTCTCTTTCATATGTTGCATTTCTAACAACTACTTTTCCATTCCATGTCATGGCTGTTCCATTTCTTGCAATTCTTGTTGGTAATACACAATCACACATATCAATTCCTGCAAGTGCTGCTTCTATTAGATAATCTGGTGTTCCCACTCCCATTAAATACCTCGGTTTTCCTTCTGGCATAAGTGGTGTAGTATATTGTAAAATGTCCAAAAATTCTTCTTTTGGCTCTCCTACACTAATTCCTCCAATTGCATACCCTGGAAAATCCATTTGCACTAATTGTTCTACACTTTCTTTTCGTAAATCTTTATAAAATCCACCTTGAATAATGCCAAATAGGCCTTGCTTGTCTATATTTTTATGTGCTTGTTTACAGCGTAATGCCCATCTTGTGGTTCTTTCCATAGATTGTTTTGTATATTCATATGTAGATGGATATGGGCAACATTCATCAAATGCCATTATAATGTCTGCACCTAAGTCTTCCTCTGTTTCCATAACACTTTCTGGTGTAAAAAAGTGTTTACTTCCATCTAAATGTGACTTAAATTCTACACCTTCTTCTGAAATCGTTCTTAAGTCTCC
Source organism: uncultured Clostridium sp. (assembly GCA_947565445.1). GTDB lineage: Bacteria > Bacillota > Clostridia > TANB77 > CAG-508 > RGIG8482. The sequence goes on from CANOGC010000039.1 coordinate 9,831, forward strand.
TAAACTAAATACTTGAAATCCACCACTATCAGTTAGTATTGGTCTGTCCCATTTCATAAATTCATGAAGTCCACCTGCTTCTTTTACAAGTTTACTTCCTGGTCTTAAGTACAAATGGTATGTATTAGATAATATAATACTTGCTTTCACTTCTTGTTTTAATTCTTCTGGTGTCATGCTTTTTACTGTTGCTTGTGTTCCAACTGGCATAAATACAGGTGTATGTATGTCTCCATGTGGTGTGTGTATTATTCCTCTTCTTGCTCCACTTTGTTTACAAGTATGTAATAATTCATATGTTATTGCTGCCATTTTTCTCTCCTTTATTTAAAGGGTACAGTGGTGTCATTTCTTTTTAGTATTCCCATAAACGGTGCCCCTACATTTCAATTTTTATTTAATAAACATTGCATCTCCAAAGCTAAAAAACCTATATTTCTCTTTTACTGCTTCTTCATATGCTTTCATAATGTAGTCTTTTTCTGCTAGTGCAGATACTAGCATTAATAGTGTTGATTGTGGTAAATGAAAATTTGTAATTAATCCATCTAGTATTTTAAATTTATACCCTGGATAAATAAATATACTTGTATCTCCTTCACATTCTTTTACTATTCCATTCTCATCTGCTACTGTTTCTAATACTCTACATGAAGTAGTTCCTATAGCAATTATTCTTCCTCCATTTTGCTTTGCTTTGTTTATTTTATCTGCATCTTCTTTTTTTATATAAAAATGTTCTGTATGCATTTTGTGTTCTTCTACTGTTTCTTCTTTTACTGGTCTAAATGTTCCTATTCCTACATGTAATGTAACATTTGCAATTTCTGCTCCCTTTTTTGGTATTTCTTCTAACAATTCAGGTGTGAAATGTAACCCTGCTGTTGGCGCTGCTGCTGACCCATCATATTTTGCATATACAGTTTGATAGCGGTCTTTTTGCTTTAATTTTTCATGTATATATGGTGGAAGTGGCATTAGACCAATTTTATCTAGTATTTCATTAAATATTCCCTCATAATAGAACTTTACTTTTCTTGTTCCTCCATCTAATGTCTCTAAAACTTCTGCTTTTAGTATTCCCTCTCCAAAAATAACTTTTGCACCACTATGTAGCTTATTTCCTGGTCTTACAATTGTTTCCCATATGTCGTTTCCCATGTTTTTTAATAACAAAAATTCTACATTTGCTCCTGTATTCTTTTTTCCATATAACCTTGCAGGTATTACTTTTGTGTTATTTCTTACTAGACAGTCTCCTGGTTTTAAATAATCTATAATATCTTTAAAAATTTTATGTTCTATTGTTTTTTCTTTTCTATTTAATACCATAAGTCTTGATTCGTCTCGTTTGTCTATTGGATGTTGTGCAATTAGTTCTTCTGGTAGTTCATAATTAAATTCTGAAACTTGCATTATATGTTATTTCCTTCCTTTTTTGTTGTTATTTTTCCTATATTATCAAATACTTTTGTTATTCCTTGTGCTATTTTTTGTATTATATTTTCTGGCTCTTTAAATTCATCTATTTTGTATGAATAAGAAAAATCATCTTCATGGTTTGGTTGTAAGCTGTAAATCTCTCTATCTAGCCCAATATATCCAGAATCTGTTTTTATACTACTATTCATATAATCTTCATACCAATTTTTTAGTCCTATTAGATATTCGTTTTTGTATCCATATTTTGCATAATCATGTAATTCTGGTCTTTCATATCCATATTCTTTTGCTGTTCTTTCTAGTGAATGTATAAATTCATGTATAAACACTTCTTCTGGAAATGTGTTAGCATTTGGGTTATATTTATAAGTATAACTTATACTACTATTGGGTAAACGTATATTAGAAAATCCTACTCCTAAATAGTCCATACTTCCTAAACCAATCCAGTCATAAACTGGTATATCATTTTTATGTTCATTATCTCCTAAGCGTACACATATAAATATGTGATCATAGTTTTTAGTTTCAATATATGAACCTATGATGTCCTCTATATTTTCTGGTGCAACATAATAACCATTTTTTTCATCATATGAAAGTGTAGTAATTGGTTTTTGTACTATAATAAAATCATAATTTGCACTCATTTTTCCTTTTGACAACTGTTCACATGATGTTTTAAAACGTGCCATGTTTTGTTTCATATCAGAAACATCTACATCTGTCATTTCTAGTTTTATTTTTTTATTGTTTATAGTAACATCTGTAGTTGTAAAAACAAAACATCCAAAGTTCCAATTTGTGTCTTCGCTTTTAGATCCTATCTCAAGTGCCATATCTGAAAACCAAGCAGTTCCTGTACAGTTATCATCATATCCACCTAATCTAAATCCTAGTTTTACAGTAGTTCTGTTTTTAGAATTAAAAATAAATTCTAATTTTTGCCAATCATTTGTACCTGTAATGCTTTTAGATTTTTCTACTGTATCCGCAATACTAATATGTGCTCCTCCACTAGATGGATTTTTTATGGTTTTTACATCTTGTGTTTTTACCATACATGTTACTTTATATGGTGTATTTGGTGTAACTTTAACCTCTTTATAAAACATAGCATCATTTTCAACTTCAGATTTTATCTTATAACTAGCATTATCAGAATATTTTACATCTTCATCTCTTGTAAATTCTGATTTATATAGGTTATATTCTGTTTGTACAAAATCGTTAAAATTTCTTTTTTCAAACCTAAAATATAGCATTACTGCTACAAATATTAAAGCAATTACCAAAACTGTATATATAATTTTTCCTGTTATGCTTCCCTTTTCCTTTGGTTCCATTTTCCCTCCACAAAAAAATCTAGTATTATTATACTAGATTTTTTTAAATTATACAACGTATTTTTGATTTAATGAGAAAATTTATATTATTATATAGCAAATCCTGGTGCTATTCCTAAATTACTATTTGACGCCTTCACATTATTTTTTCCATCTGTACGAACCATGTCAAATTGTTTCTCCTCAAAGTAATATGGTGAACGCAACCACCATTCTATAGGTGTTTTATCTTTACTTTTAATAAGAACAGAACAATTGCTTAATGATTTTGGATCTATACTTTTATAATATTTATATCGTTCTCCTTCCCTCGTAACTGTATATGCACAATCCGCACTAGTAGTGCCATTGTTCCATATCTCTGAACATGATAATAACCATAATTTATCTTGTGATATTGTTACACTTCCTTTATTATTGTATGTTGCTGTATATTTTTTATTTACTTTTTTAATATATTCTTTATTTTCTAAATTATCATATGTTGTATTATTTAAAGTACTTCTTAGTGCACATGCTCCCCATCCTCCTGTATTTGTATTAGTACTGTTTATTTGTGCGGTTGTTATACACTCTGTAAATTCAAAGCTTATTCCTGCATAGGTGTTTGTTTCTCCTTCTCCATATGCGGATTGGTTTGTTAATGGATCATGATTAAATCCTAGTATTCGTACTTGTAATCCATTTACTGTTGTCCAATCTCCTATTCCTAATGTTCCTGATTTTCCATTTATACTTACATTTACTTCTGTTGTGTCGTTATTTATTTTTCCCGCTTCTGTTCCATAGTTATCTGATACTATCTTTGCAAGAGAATTTAGTTCTTCCCATGTGTAATCTATTTTATGTGCTGTGTGTGTCGTTCCTCCTGCTCCAGCACTTGGTGGAGGTGGTGGTGTTACTGTTATATTGCATATAGCTGTTACTGTGCTTACCTCATTTGATGTTACTGTTATTATTGCTACTCCTTCCCCTACTGCTGTTATGTTACCTGTATTATCTACTGTTACAACATCCTCATTACTACTTGCCCAAGTTAAAGTTTTATCTATTGCATTTTCTGGTAATACCTCTGCTGTTATTGTATCTGTTCCACCTTTTGCTATTTCTATGTTTGTTTTATCTAATGTTATAGTTGTTACTTTTGGTGGCTCTGTTTTTATTATTCCTGTTTCTTTTGTATCTGTCCCTTCACTTGTTATTAATTCTACTTGTATTATATATTCATTGTTTATTGTCAAACCTGAAATCATACATTCACTATCACTTATTGTTATTATTTCTGAAAAATCTGTTTCTCCTAAAGTTATATTTTTTATACTATATTTATAGCTTCCTCCATCTGCATTACTTGCAATTACTTTTACAGTTATACTATCTATTGTTGTTGCTGTTACTTGTAACTTTGCTATCCTTGGCTCTTTTGTATCTTTTCCTTGGTATGTTATTTTTATATTTCCACTAGCCTCTTTTTCTACTAAGAATACATACCCTTCTACTACTATGTTTTTGTTGTTATTATCTATATCTGTTACATCTGCTGGTGTTATTATTCCTTTGTTTATTAAGTGGTCTATATATTCTTGTAAACTTGGTATTTCTCCATTCTTTCTTGCTACTAAATCTACTTTTTCTAGTTCTAGTTTTTCTAATATTTCACTTATTTTATATTGCTCTGCCCCTTGCTGTGCTTTTTTTAATATTCCATGTTCTCCTAGGGTTAGGTTTAAAACTACTCCTGCCAAGATTAATAATATGATGATGGTTATTACTAGAGCAATTAAGGTAATACCGTGGGTATTTTTTATTGTAGGCATAACATTTCTAGCATAGTCTTCGTAGAACGGACGAGCAATGCTCGCCCCTACAGGTATTGGGCAAGCCTTTGTAGTGTTTTTACAATTTTTCATTTTCTTCTTCTCCTTGTATTTTTTATTCTTCTTTTAGTATTTCTCTTTTATTAATATGTATACATATTATATTTACTTCTATTACTTTGTCAATAGTTTTATTATTACATTTTTATTACAAAAATACGTAAGAGTTAACTCTTACGTATCTTCTATCTTTTCTATTTCTTCAATTTCTGTTTTTGTAATTTGACTAATAATTTCTTTGTTTATCCCCTGTTTTAACATTTCTTTAATAATTTCCATTTTATTTTGTTGTATTCCTTCCTTTATTCCTTCTTCTCTTCCTTGTCTTAATCCTTCTTGTTTTGCATATTCCATACTTCCTTTATAGTCTCTTAACCATTTATCTCTTAGTTCTGCTTTCCTTTTTATGGCTGCATCTCCTGTTAGATATTCTAGTTCTTCATTTGCTTTTTCTATTACTTTATTCTTTTTTGTTACCATTTCTACCATCCCTCCTTTACTATAATCTAAAAAATATAACCATTCTTCTTTTTTATTTTCTGGATTCTTTTCTGATTTTATAAACTTTTTTAATTCTATAAAGTGTATTTCTAATACATCTGTTAATATTTTATCTTTCTCTGTATCTTCTACTATATGCCATTTTGTATGATATTCTTTTGTATCAAAATAATTAAAATCTAATAAATTTATCGTTATTGTTTTCTTTAACTCATAAAATGGTTCTCCTTCATGTATACTTCCTGTGTATAGTTTTCCCCAGTAAAATAATGTCCTTTTTTCCATGTTCTGTTGATTCACTACTTGCATCTCTATATTTGTTTGAGTGCCATTATCTAGTTTTGCTTTTATATCTAGTATTCCCACTTTATCGTTTAGATCTTCTTTTTCTAGTTTAGTATCTCTTTCTACTTCAATTTCTTTTATTGGCTCTTCTATTATTGAAGATAAAAAATCTTTTAATATTACTTCATTTCCTTTACTTCCAAATATTCTTTTGAATATGATATCATTTTTTGGTGTTAGTTGTACCATTTCTTTCCTCCTTATTATAACATTTTATTTTTTATT
>CANOGC010000040.1 GCA_947565445.1 uncultured Clostridium sp.
GGTGAACTTTTCATAAATTAATTTTATAGGGTGATCATATCATAAGTTATTCATATAGTTATATAAAAAACTGTTCCTTTTGTTATTCTTTTGTCATATAATAGATACATATAATAAGAAATATGATTATATTCTTTATTTACATTTAAGAATGAAGGTGTTAGCCTATGAAGGAAAAAAAATATAAACTTGCTGTTGTTGGAGCTACTGGTCTTGTTGGGAGGACCGCTCTTAAAGTATTAGAAGAAAGAAATTTACCTATTTCAGAATATGTATTTTTTGCTTCTTCCAATTCTGCTGGAAAAGAACTTACTTTTCAAGGTAAGAATTACATTGTAAGAGAATTAAAAGAAGATTCTTTTGATGAAGGATTTGATTTTGCTATCTTCTCTGCTGGTGGAGATACTTCAAAGAAATTTTCTCCTATTGCTACTGAACATGGCTGTATTGTTGTAGATAATAGTAGTGCTTTTAGGATGGATCCTAATGTTCCTTTAGTAGTTCCCGAAGTAAATCCAGAAGAAATTAAAAATAACCATGGAATTATTGCAAACCCAAATTGTTCTACTATTCAAGCAGTTGTCCCTTTAAAAGCTTTAGATGAAAAGTATCATATTAAAAGAGTGGTATATTCTACTTATCAAGCTGTTTCTGGCGCTGGAAGGCTTGGTTTAGAAGATTTAGAAAATGGTGCAAAAGGAGATGCTCCTAAAAAATTTGCTCATCCAATTTATAATAACTGTTTACCACATATTGATGTATTTTTAGAAAATGGTTATACCAAGGAAGAAGAAAAAATGATAAATGAAACTAGAAAGATACTAAAAAGACCAGATTTAAAAGTAACTGCAACTTGTGTTAGAGTTCCTGTTGTAAATTCTCATAGTGAAAGTATTAATGTGGAATTTGAAAAGCCTTTTGAATTAGATGATGTTTATAAAACTTTGCGAGAATATTCTGGAATTGTTGTATTAGATGATGTATTAAAAAATGAATATCCTCTTGCTACAATTGCTAGTGGTCATGATGAGGTATATGTTGGAAGAATTAGACGTGATAATAGCATAGAAAATGGATTAAATTTATGGGTAGTTGCTGACAATATAAGAAAAGGCGCTGCTTCAAATGCTATACAAATTGTAGAAAAATTAATTGAATATGATAAGTAAAAAGAAAGTAAAAAGATTGCTAAAAATTAGCAATCTTTTTACCATATGGTTTCGTGCAAAGTATTTTATTGTATTATGTTTTGATAATTTACAATTGTGTTTGTTTCTGGTGCATTTGGATTAGTTTGGTTTAATCCATTTTGCATATCTTCTTGTTCTTGTACTTCTCTTGCTACTGCCATTTGTTGTTCATACATCCTGTTTAATTGAATTTTTATAGCATTTAGTAGCTGTGCAATATTTTCTGGAGTACGATTATTTAATGTTGCTGAATTTGTTTCATTTAATTCTTGTGTCTTAACATTACCACTTGGCATAATTTCAGAATCTATACTTAATGTATAGTAAGTAGTATCTGAATCATTTATTTTAACAATTATATCATTATTAAATCCATTTTGTGATGAGCTTTGCTCTGTATTATTTTGTAATGAAACTTTTATAGTTTTTCCATTTATTTCGGTTGTAACAATTATTGTTATATTATTTATATTATTTGTCATCTGTTTTGATATTTCAATATTTTTAATTGTATATGTATTTAGTTCTACTATTGGCTCTGTTGGTGTTTGTGCACTTCCTTCTATTATTTGATAATCATTATCTGTTGAAAGCACATTATTATTTGCCGGATTTTCTTCATTACTATTTGTAGTATAAGTTTTATTTAAAGAAATTAATGTTCTAATGTCATTATTATTTCTTTCATAATCAAATGTATAATACTCATTTGGTGCTATTTCTATTCCGTGTTCTTACTAATTTGCCATTTGCCTCATAAAATTCTATTTTTATGCCATTTTTAAACCCATCTGTATTGATTTTTTCTATTTCATTTTGTATAAATCTTTGTATATCATTTGTTGTTATACTTGTTTGTGCTTTAAATATTTGAGCCTTTTGTAAAATAACATTTAAAACTGTATCATCTTGTGATATTTCAGTTAAAATTGCTACTACTAAATTTTTGTATTCTTCATTTGTTAATGAGATACCATAAACGTTTGTTGTTATCTGTTTTCCATAAGCTTCAATTTTCATGTCTTTATTATAATAATACTTATCTTTTGAAATTTGTGAGTCCATAACTCTTAGTAACAAATTTTGTATATATGTTTTTTCTTGTTCATTAAGAGTTAGTAAATCTGTTAAAGAAATACTTTCTATTTTATCTGGTATATTTGATACATCTTGTATTCCTAGTTTTCCGTGCTAATTGTTTTAAATTATTATTTTCGATTCCTAAATATATATTAAAAATTGGTTCAGATGTAATATTATTTATCCCATTTACCATATGTAAATCTCCATCATGTGCATATTGTCCCGTAAACAGTTCTTTTGTTAAATATTTAATTTTAACTTCACTATAATCTCTATTATTTTCCGGGTCTGCATTTTTAGTATATAAAATATTAAAATTTCTAGGTGGAGTAGTTTGGTTTGCAATTTCAGGGTTACTAGATTCTAAATCTAATTTAATATTTGAATTTACAGTATATGGAGCACTTTTTAATTGTTCCATTCCTAATTTATTAGAATCTTGCATATATTGTTCTATTATTTCTACATTTTGTCCTAAATATTTAGCAAACATTTCTTGTTTAGTTTTAAATAACTCTGTTTTAGTAAATAGAATTACACCAACAATTGCAATACACACTACTATTGCAATTACAACTGATATTATTATTATTACTTTCTTTTTTTTGTCCATTTTTTCTTCCTCCTTTTATTTTTCCATTCTTTGTTTTCTTGCTTCATACATAACTATTCCTGCTGAAACAGAAGCATTTAATGATGTAATATTACCTAACATAGGAATTTTAACTAGGAAGTCACAATTTTCTTTTGTTAGCCTACTCATTCCATTTCCTTCACTTCCAATAACAATAGCAAGTGGACCGTGTTAAGTCTTGTTGATAGTAATTATTTCTAGTATCCATATCAGTTCCGGCAAATCCATATTCCTTCTTTTTTTAGTGTTTTTATTGTTTCTACTATGTTGTTTACTCTTGCGATTTTCATATGTTCTACTGCTCCGGCACGATACTTTTGCTACTGTACTATTAACGGATGCTGCTCTTCTTTTAGGAATAATAATTCCATGTATTCCTGCTGTTTCTGCTGTTCTTATAATTGAACCTAAGTTGTGTGGGTCTTCTATTCCATCTAATAAAATTATAAATGCATCTTCTTTTTTGTCTTTTGCAAAATCTATTATATCATAAACATCACAATAGTCAAATGGTGGAATAATAGCTATTATTCCTTGTGCATTAGGCGTCTGGCTCATATTCCTAAATTTCTGCTTATCAATTTCTACTACTAATATTTTTCTTTCTTTTGCAATGGCTAATATTTTATTAATAGAACCCTGTTTTTCTCCTTTTTCTATATAGATTTTGTTAATGTCTTTTCCAGATTCTATTAATTCTAATACTGCATTTCTTCCCTCTACTTGGTCATCATATTGTTCTTTTTCTATCATTTCAATATCCTTTCTTTACTTTTAATTGTTTTTATGTTAAAATATTTACATAATTTGCATTGACACTTTCTATAAACTTATCTAGAGGAGGTATTTACATGAGGATTTTTAAAGTTATTCGGAAAGCATGGTTACAATATTGGGTGGATAAATACACCCTAAAGTCACAAGACTTTTATTCTAAATCAGCACGTTTTAGTAATCTCGCTGAGGATTATAAAAAGCAAGCATCCGATTTACGCAAAGAAAATCCAATTGCGTTTCGTGGCGACATTGAAGAATACAATCTTTCAGCTACAAAGTACTTTAATAAGAGTGACCATTATAAAAATATTGCTAAAACTTACGAAAATCGACAGCTTGATTTAGAACAAAAACTTCAGTATTACAAGGGCTAATAGCCCTTGTTTTTTTATTCTTCATCTAATTTTAGTACACTTAAGAATGCTTCTTGTGGTATATCTACATTTCCAATTTGTCTCATTTTCTTTTTACCTTTTTTCTGCTTCTCTAATAGCTTCTTCTTTCTTGTAATATCTCCACCATAACATTTAGCAAGTACGTCTTTTCTCATGGCAGAAATGGTTTCTCTTGCTATAATTTGTCCTCCAATTACTGCTTGAATTGGTATTGCAAATAGTTGTCTTGGTATAACTGTTTTTAACTTTTCTACCATTTTCTTTCCTCTAATATAGCTTGAATCTTTATGTACTATAAATGATAATGCGTCTACTCCTTCTCCATTTACTCTAATATCTAGTTTTACGAGTTCTGCTCTCCTATATTCTTTAAATTCATAATCAAATGAAGCATATCCTTTTGTTTTTGATTTTAGCTGGTCGAAAAAATCATATATAATTTCGTTTAATGGTAATTCATATATAAGTGTTACTCTTGTAGTATCTAAATATTTCATATCTATATATACACCACGTCTATTTTGACATATTTCCATAATGTTTCCTACATAGTCTTTTGGTGTTAAGATTTCTGCTTTTACAATTGGTTCTTCCATATATGAAATTTCTTGTGGTACTGGTAAATCTGCGGGATTATATAATTCTTCCATTATTCCATCAGTTTTATGAACTTTATATATTACTGATGGAGATGTAGTAATTAGGCTCAAATCAAATTCTCTATCTAGCCTTTCTTCTACAATTTCTAAATGAAGTAACCCTAAAAATCCACATCTAAATCCAAAGCCTAATGCAGTTGAAGTTTCTGGCTCATATTGTAGTGCTGCATCGTTTAATTTTAATTTTTCTAATGCTACTTTTAAATTTTCATAATCGCTTCCATCTACTGGATATAATCCGCAATATACCATTGGATTTACATTTTTATACCCTTGTAGTGGTTCGTGTGCTGGTTTATTGTTTAATGTAATTGTATCTCCTACATGTATATCTGATAAATTCTTAATACTTGCCGCAATATACCCTACTTCTCCTGCAAGTATTTGCTTACTTGGTACATATGTTCCTGGTTCAAAATATCCAACCTCTGTTACTGTAAATACTTTATTTGCTGCCATTAATCTTATTTCGTCTCCTACTTTTACACTTCCATCTACTACACGAACATATGCTATTGCTCCTTTGTAGTTGTCATAGAAAGAATCAAATATAAGACACTTTAATTCTGAATTTTCATTTCCTTTAGGAGCTGGTATATCTGTTACTATTCTTTCTAATACTTCTTCTACATTTAACCCAGATTTTGCTGAAATGCATGGTGCATCCATTGCAGGTATTCCTATTATATCTTCAATCTCTTTTTTTACTTCATCTGGTCTTGCATTTGGTAAATCTATTTTATTTATTACTGGTAGTATTTCTAGGTTATTATCTAATGCTAAATATACATTTGCAAGAGTTTGTGCTTCTACTCCTTGGCTTGAGTCTACTACTAATATTGCTCCATCACATGCAGCAAGGCTTCTTGACACTTCATAGTTAAAATCTACGTGTCCTGGTGTATCTATTAAGTTAAATGTATATTCCCCTCCATCTTTAGCTTTATAGCACATTCTAACTGCTTGTGATTTTATTGTAATTCCTCTTTCTTTTTCTAGTTCCATATTATCTAGTACTTGGCTTTCCATTTCACGTTCAGAAAGTACACCTGTCATTTCAATTAATCTGTCTGCTAATGTTGATTTTCCATGGTCAATATGTGCAATAATACTAAAATTTCTAATATTCTTTTGTCTATCACTCATTTAGTTTTTTCCTCCATACTTAAATTATATATGTATCTATATATTTCTCCCCAATTATTTACTTCTTTTAAATACTCATTTTCTTGTAGCTTTTCTCTATTTACATCTCTAAAATATAGTGTTTTTACTTTGTTTTGAACCATTTCTTTACAAATAACAGGGCTATCATCAATCATAATATCAATTTGCTCATTTTTACATATTTCCGTTTTATTTTGTATTGCCCAATAATATTTTGAAAAATTTAGTTCATCTTTTTGAAATTTTTCTTCCATTACATTTCGCATCTCTTTTATCCAGCCTCCACGTGCTGTTATAATTATTAGTTCATGTCCATCTTGTTTTAGAAGTTCTATAATCTCTTTTGCTCCTGTTTTTAAGTTTACTGTTCTTGATAAATCCATAAAATACTTATTTTTAAATTCTTCTTGTTGTTCAACTGTCCAATCATAACGGTATTGTGCCCAAAATTCATTATTTACTATTCCATTTTTATGTAACTCTAATAAATCATATAATTCTGCCTTACAACGAAAAGCATTTTCAGTATCATATATTACTCCATCTATATCTAATCCAATTTTCATAGTCATTCTCCTTGTAATTTTATTGTTATTCTATCATATATCTTGAAAAACCACAATATATAAATTTTGAAAACATAGCTTATTGCAAAATTTAACATAACATGGTACAATATATATAAGTCCAATAAAGGAGGTAAATAAAATGGATGAGGCAACAAGGCGTAAAATAGAAGAGGAAAAGAGTATTAAGAATTTTTTGGAGAATAATAAAGATTCATCTTATGCACATGATTTTTTGCGCATTTCCCCGGAAAATATTGAGGAATTTGAAAAAAAATTCCCAATAATTACATTCGAACCCAGCTTCGAGGGTTATACCTCTGTAATCATTATTCCATAAAGGAGCCACTCGTTATGAGAGCCTGCTGAAAAAGTACATAGAAATGTGTGCTTTTTCTTTGCAAAAAAGAATCAAGTATAATATAATTAGCATAGTGGAAAGGATTGATAAAACTATGCTAAGAACTTCTAATCAAACAAGTTTATGTTTAAGTAATTATGCGAATTTGTATGATACATTAATAGACAAAAATAATTTTTGGAGACAATTAAAGGAAAAGGTTGATTTTTCTTTCGTTCAAGAAGAATTAAAGGATAAATATTCATCAACTATGGGAAGAAGTGCAGAAGATGTTACTAGAATGTTTAAGTATCTTTTACTTAAATCATACCACAAACTATCTGATAGAGGACTAGTTGAAAGAACAAAAACAGATTTGTTGTTTAAATACTTTTTAGATTATGTACCAGAAGAGACAAATTTAATTGATCCTAGCCTACTTACAGTGTTTAGAAGAGAAAGATTAAGTAATAAAGAAAATGAAGAAGAAACTTCTACAAATCTTTTAGATAAACTAATTACAAAAACTGTTGAGATTGCTTTAAAGGAAGGTGTAATAGAAGTTAAAAACAAAATAATACAAGACTCTACACATACAAATGCAAGATTTCAACATATATCTCCTAGAGAAGAATTAATTCGTCAAGCCAAACTACTTAGGAAATCTGTATATAAAATAGATGAAAGTATGCATGATAAAATGCCTAAAAAAAGAGAAGCTACTGGACTTTTAGAAGATCAAATTGAGTATACTAAAGAATTGTTAGAATTACTAAAAAATGACGAAAGATTTACGACTATTCCAGGAATAAAAGAACAAATTAATTTACTTGAAGAAACAATGAATGATACAGAATATGAAATAGAATATTCAAAAGATAAAGATGCAAAAGTTGGACATAAAACAGCTGATACAGCTTTTTTTGGATATAAAACTCATATAGCGATGACACCAGAAAGAATAATAACAGCTGCAACAATTACCAGTGGAGAAAAGCATGATGGAAAGAAATTACAAACTCTAGTAAAGAAATCTCAAGAGAATGGTATTGAAGTTGAAGCAGTTATTGGTAATGGTGCGTATTCTGAAAAAGATAATATAGAATATTGTGAAGAAAATAATATAAAATTAGCAAGTAAACTAAGTAAAATTGTAACTCATGGAAATAGCAAAAGAAATAACAACTTTGAATATAATAAAGATGCTGGAATGTATGTATGTAAAGGTGGACATATGGCAATAAGGAAAGCAAAACAAGGTAGTAAAAAGAGTTCAAGAGGAGATAATTCACAAGTCGAGTGCTATTTTTTTGATGTTGAAAAATGTAAACATTGTAAATATAAAGAAGGGTGCTATAAAGAAGGAGCAAAAACAAAAACATATAATGTAAATATAAAAGATGATGTTCATATAAAACATATGGACTATATGAAAACAGATGAATTTAAAGAATTCTATAGTGAAAGATATAAAATAGAAGCTAAAAATGCAGAACTAAAAAATAATTATGACTATGATAAAGCGAATGCAACTGGCAAAGTTGGTATAACTATCCAAGGGGCGACTACGCTCTTTTTTGTCAACATAAAAAGAATTTTCAAACTAATTGAAGAAAAAGAGCAATAAGTACATAGGGGTTTTCCCTAATTTTTTTGTTTTTTTCAAAATTAATATAAAAAAACTGATAAAAAGAATATTAATTCTAATTATCAGTTTTTATTTTGTTACTTTTTCAGCAGGCTCTCGTTATGAGTAGCTCCTTTGTCTTACATTAACTTTTCCAATTCTTTTATCTTATCTCTTATTTCAGCTGCTTTTTCAAATTCCATGTTACTTGCATGGTTTAACATTTCATCTGTTAATTTATTTATAATATCTTTTATATCCTCATCTTTTTTAATTTCATATTCTGCACTAATATCTTCTACAATTGTTGCTTTTATAGTATCTCTTACTGATTTCTTAATTGTCATTGGTGTAATTCCATTAGCCTTATTATATTCGCTTTGTATTTTTCTTCTACGATTTGTCTCTGTAATTGCTTTTTCCATGCTTTCAGTTAATTCATCTGCATACATTATTACTTTTCCTTCTGTATTTCTTGCAGCACGCCCAATAGTTTGTATTAATGAACGTTCTGAACGCAAAAACCCTTCTTTATCTGCATCTAAAATTGCAACAAGTGATACTTCTGGAATGTCTAGACCCTCTCTTAATAAGTTAATCCCAACAAGCACATCAAATTCACCTAATCTTAAGTCTCTAATAATTTCCATTCTTTCTAATGCTTTAATATCTGAATGCATGTATTTCACTTTTATATCTAGTCCTGCTAAATAGCTTGTTAAATCTTCTGCCATTTTTTTAGTTAAAGTAGTAACAAGCACTCTTTCATTTTTTTCTACTCTTTCATGAATTCTTGCAATTAAATCATCTATTTGGTTTTCTACTGGTCTTACTTCGATTTCTGGGTCTAATAACCCTGTTGGGCGTATAATTTGCTCTACTACATTTTCCTTAGAATGTTCTTTTTCATAATCTGCTGGTGTTGCACTTACAAATACTACCTGATTAATTTTATTTTCAAATTCATCAAATTGCAAAGGTCTATTATCTAAGGCTGATGGAAGTCTAAATCCATATTGAACTAAAGATTCTTTTCTTGCTCTATCTCCATTATACATTCCTCTTACCTGTGGAATAGTTGCATGTGATTCATCTATTAATAGCAAGAAATCTTTTGGCAAATAATCTAAAAGTGTAAATGGCGCACTCCCAGCTTGTCTTCCGCTAATATGCCTTGAATAATTCTCAATTCCTTGGCAGAACCCTGTTTCTTTCATCATTTCAATATCAAAATTAGTACGTTCTTCAATTCTTTGTGCTTCAATTAATTTATTATTATCTTTAAAATACTTAATTCTTTCCTCAAGTTCCTCTTCAATTGTATGAATTGCTCTTTCCATTTTATCACTTGATGTAACATAGTGTGAGTTTGGGAAAATCATAACATGGTTACGTGCACCTATTATTTTGCCAGTTATAGGGTTTATTTCAGATATTTTCTCTATTTCGTCTCCCCACATCTCTACCCTAATTGCTTTTTCATTTTCATCTGATGGATATATTTCTATAGTATCTCCTTTTGCTCTAAAAGTTCCCCTCTTGAAGTCTAACTCATTTCTTGTATACTGCATTGTAACTAATTTCTTTAAGATTTCATCTCTTGTTTTTTTCATATTAGGTCTTAAAGAAATAATCATATTTTCGTAGTCTATTGGGTCTCCTAAACCATAAATACAAGAAACTGATGATACTATAATAACATCTTTTGTTTCAAATAATGCTGCTGTTGCTGAGTGTCGTAGTTTATCAATTTCATCATTAATGGATGAATCCTTCTCTATATAGGTATCTGATGACGCAATATATGCCTCTGGCTGGTAATAATCATAATAAGATACGAAGTATTCAACGTTATTCTCTGGGAAGAACTCTTTGAATTCGCTATATAATTGTCCTGCTAATGTCTTGTTATGGGCAAGTACGAGTGTTGGTTTTTGTACTTTTTGTATTATATTTGCCATTGTGAAAGTTTTTCCGTGAGCCTGTAACTCCTAGAAGCGTCTGGAATTTCTTACCTTCCATTATTCCCTTTGACAAGTATTCAATTGCCTGTGGTTGGTCGCCAGTTGGCTTATATTCTGAGTGTAATTTAAACATTTTTTCCTCCTTTGTGACCTAAAAAGTGATTACTATCAACCACGAAAATTCGTGTAATTGTCGAAAAATTCGTGTAATTTGCATTTTTAAAACTCAAAATTATCTACATAAAATGGCTTTACACGAATTAGGTCACAAACTTTATTTTTTTAAACTAAATAACATTAAATAAACCTAAATAATATTAAATAATTTTAATATATTATTTATACCATTTTTTCCATAAAAATACAAGGTATTCACTATACCTTGTAAATGTAATTCTATTTTTTTATGCTACCATTATATTGTTAAAAACATCCTGCATAATAATATCTATTTCTACATCGGTGCAATCTGCTATATTTTCTTCTGTATCTTTCTTTGGCATAACGCTTTCTATAAATGGCTCTAATTCTTCTAAGCAATCATATATAATTTCATTTTTATCTGTGTAATTTTCAAATGTAATAATTTCTGAAGAATGTCCTAATAATATTGAAATAGCTTTCATACTAAAATCATTTTTTGCAAGTATTGTAGTATATGTTGTTCTTAATTTGTGCCAAGGCAAGTCTGGTAAATTGTTTTGTTTCTTTATATCTTCAAAATATTTAAAAACAAAACCTCTTGAACGTGGTTTTCCATAAGTAGAACAACATACATAATTCCAATCTCTAAAAGGATTATGCTTATCATTTATTCTTCTGTGTCTGTTTTTCTCATATTTGCCTCTTTCCTCTAATATAGCATTAAAAAGTAAATCTGGTATGTCTAAAACTCTTTTACTAGAAGGTGTCTTTAATTCTACCTCTTGGGTTGTTAAAGTTTTAGGTGGGCAATCTTCTTTAGTATCATTTGGTCTCCTGCCGTAATTGTCTTTCTAAATATAGTTTTCTATGAACGAAATCTATATCTGAGTATTTTATTCCATTTATCTCACTTTTACGAAGTCCCATTAATGTTGCAAATAAAACGTGTAAATAAATTGGTGTGTTTTTACTTTCTTTAATAATTGTTACTACTTGCTCAATTGTAAATGTTTTTCTTTCGTCAATTACTAATGTATGATAAGTATCTGCTTTTTCTGTTGTTACTTCCTTTTCTATTTCTTCATCAGTTTTTGGAATTTTTACTCCTAATGCAACATTTGTTGGTATAAATTTATTTTTTTCGGCATCTTGTAAAGATGTTGACATTATAGTTTGAACAATACTACAAACATTCGGAGAATATTCATATATATCTTTATATAATTTTTCTATTATACCAGGTGTTAATTGTAGTAGTTTCAATTTTCCTATTCTAGGTATTATATGATTAAATATTCCATTTCTATATGCTAAAAAACTTCCATAAGAATTTAATCTTTTAGGTGCATCATATTCATACCAATATTCTAGATACGTTTTTACAGTTACATTTGTATATACTACATATGTCTTGTTCTCTAATTTTCCAATTACCTTACATCTTTCTTTTTCTGCTATATCTTTTTTATCAAATCCAGAATGTTGAACAGTTCGTTCTGTGTTATCATCTAGTGCTAGAAGTATTCTAAATCCATATTTGTTTTTTATTTTAGTTACATTATATATTTTATAATCAATGTATCGTATAGGTTTTAGTTCTACTGCCATAATTAATGCACCTCCAATATTTCTGGTGTAAAAGTATTATTGATAAATGCTAAAATCTTTTCTCTTTCATCCATAATGTCACAATAAATTTCAAAAGTAGTATGAGGAGAATCGTGTCCCATTAGTGCTGCAATTTTAATTAATGGTACAGTTCTTTCTATTAGTATAGTAGCAAACATATGCCTTAAAGCGTGAACTGATATAGTAGGTATGGCATTTTTAGGGCATTGTCTTTGCAAATAACTATTAAATGAATTTGGTATTTGAGGTTTACCTGTATCTCTATTGAAACTTATATAATCAAGTTCTTCAAAATCGGTTTTAACCTTTTTATATACTTCATACTCTGCTTCCCTATTTATTAATTCCTCTGCAATAATTTTTGGAACTCTTAAATTACGATAACTATTTTTCTTTGGTGGTTTTTCTGTAAGTACATATTTTTCTACTTTAACATTAACCGCATTAGGGTTAGCTGCTAAAATAGGATCAATAACAAGTTGTCTTCTTATTCGTATTATGCTTTTTTCTTTATCAAAATCTTGAAATTTTAAACCCATTATTTCGCCTTTTCTTAAACCACAAAATACACCTAATAAGATTTCCAAATACCAATTATCAAATTGAGCAAATAATAGCAATTTTTTTAATTGTTCTTTATTTAATATCTTTATTTTCGGCTTTTTCTTTTTATATTGTTTTGTACCTTCAACAGGATTGTATGAAATAAAGCCATCACTAAGTGCATCTTTCATTGCTAAGTTTAGAACTTCTCTACATTTATTTCCTGCCTTTATTTGAATGTCGCCTGTATCTACTAACCCCATGTAAGATGTGCTAATTATCCTTTCCCTTGGGTCTCTTTGTGGATCTCCCCATGAGTATAATTGTTCTAAATATATGTCTTTAATATTTGCTTTTTCTTGCAAGCACCTATTTACCGCTTCTTCAAATCTTTCTTCTTTTCCTACAAATGTTCCTGGCAGTGACCATTTATCTTTATATGGTTCTCCTGCTCTTTTTACTAATAACACTTGAAACTTTTTTTCTGGCAATTTCCTATAATTATCCACATTTAAGTCCCTTACTGTGAATATTATTGTATCTACTGTTACTGATGGTTTAAAAAATTCTTCTTTCATTTTTTCCTCCTTTTTAAAGGTTAGAAGTTATTTATAATCTTGTATCTCGCTTTCATCTATTTGTACTCTTTCTGTATATATTCCATTTTTACATTTTTCCACAATTCTATCATATTCAATTTTGTCTAGCTCTACCTTATATCTTTCTTTAAAAGTTTCTTGTTTTTTATTTTCTATTCCTATATTATTCTGTAAAATTGGATATTCTAATAGTATTTCTGGACGTAATTTACACATTTCTAATATAATAAAATTATCTTTTTCTTCTGCCGTTTTGCAATTTCTATACTTATTAATTACTTCTTGTTTTAGAAGAATATTATCTATAATATCTATATCAGCATTTATTCCATCTTTGTTCATTATTTCTTGCAAATCAACTCTTGATGGGTTACTCATTCTTGCTCTTAATTCATTTATACACTCTTGAGTAGAATTAGCTTTTTCAACACGGAAATGAGGATATTCTTCTTGTATGTCTTTTCTTATAAATGAAAGTACTCCCCTTTCAGCGTCAACTTGTGGAAAATGACTGTTAACATATCTAATAGCCTCTTCTATCCCATAAATTGAAGCATCTAATTCTGCAATATCATTATCATAATTATTAAAATAATAGTCTTCAAAGCCATTGTCTTTTATTGCACTCATTTTAGCTATATTAATAGAGTTTTTTGAAAAATCAGGGTTATATTTACTATTTTCTATTTGAACAATATGTCTATATTCATGAAAAATTACATACATTAGTTCCATAAACTTTTCATCGTTTATTTGATTATTAGAGCTATATATCTCTTCGTTTTCAGTCATTATTGTTAACTCATAATTTCTTCCTTCTTTTATATTACCACAATCTTCAACTTGTCCTGTTGTTATATTTCCCTGTTCTATAGAATAATTAAATTCTATTCCTCTATTTTGTAATTCTGTAATTAAACTCATTATAATATTGCTTAAATCCATATTAATTATATTTCTCCTCTTTCATAATATCTAATATAGATATACCATACATATAAGAATTATTCAAGTCTTTTTTACTTTACAAGTCAAGTTTCATCTCCCCATCTTTTATTATTCCTTTTCTTCTCATAAGATAACTAACTCCCCATGCTATTGCTCCTGGTAATATGAAATGTAGTAATGCAATTTTGATAATTAATATAATTCCATTTTCTGTTTCTGCCATTGAAAACATTTCTTCATCATCTTTTACTTTGTATGGATGTTTTGGAAAGTTTGTAATTTCTTTTACTGGAATCATCCTTACATATTCTCTGTTTTTATTATCTCTTTCGTCTTGTGTTGTAAAGAACTCATCTAGTGTCATCTTTGGTAACTTCATTTTTTCTTCTTTCATTATCTGCTAATACCTCCTTTGCAAAATTTGTACAGGCTTGAGTTACTTTACTGTTTTTGTCATAAGCAAATATACTTTTTCCTTTTGAAGTAGATTCTGCTGTTTTTATAGCACTAGGTATTTGGGTATCATATAATTTAACTATATCTCCATAATTTTCTTTTAGCTCTTGTTTTATTTTATTCGGTAATTTCGTTCTACTATCTACAAGGGTTAAAAGTATTCCACCAACTTGCAATTTCGAATTTATCTGTTTCTTTACCTTTGAAATTATCTTTAATAAATTTCCCGTTCCTCTAGCTGAAAAATATTGACTTTGTACTGGTATAATTACTTCATCTGCTGTTGCTAATGCATTTGTTATTAACATACTTAACGAGGGCATACAATCAATTATAATATAATCATATATACTTTTTAGTTCCTCTAAACTTTTTCGCATTGCATATTCTCTGCTCATTGCATTCGATAAATTACTTTCTGTCATTGCTAAATTAAGATTAGATGGTATTAAGTCTATTCCTTCTTCGTGGTGTAAAATTGCTTGTTCTGGTTTTATTTCTTCATCATCAATATATCTTTCAATTAAAGTAGAAAGAGTTACTGGAATATTTTCTTCGTCATAAAACCCCATATATGTTGTTAAATTTGCTTGTGGCAATAGTTATTTACAATATTTTTTATTTTTTTCAAAAAATTTAATAAC
>CANOGC010000041.1 GCA_947565445.1 uncultured Clostridium sp.
TTGTTTTCTTCTTCATATGTTTCTCCTTCTTTCTTTATATCATTTCTTATTTTAGATTAAAACATTTCTTTTATAAAATCAATATCAACATTTTCTAAAAAACCCAATTATTACAAGTCTTTTTATAAGATTATATACGGAAAAACAGTATTTTAAGTCGTTTTTTGTTTTATTACAATTGTATATCATTTTTGTAAAAAAAGAACACGTAAGCCATATTTTGCTTACGCATTCATAGTTTTATACTTTTATATTTTCTATTGTTTCTTTTGTTAATCCTGTTATCTTTTCTATCAATTGAGTTGATATTTTACTCTTTTTCATTTCTTTTGCTATCTCTTTTATTGCTTCCTCTCTTCCTTCCTCTCTTCCTTCCTCTCTTCCTTGTTCTTTTCCGCTCACTATATCCGACAACTTCTTGCTGTATTTTCTTCATATATTGCCTTTTCTCTCCATTCTGCTATTTTCCTCATGTGTTCATCTTGACTTAACTTTTCTAATTTTTCTTTTGCTTCTCTTAATGCTTTATTGGTTTTCATCTTTTCAATTAGCCTTTCATCTTCTGGATCATTTAAAAACATTAGCCAATCTATTAACTCATCATCTTCTTCCATTTCTTCTACACTCCTTTCTTTTTTTAATTTATCTAAGTTATATTTTCCCTCTAGTTTTGGTATTTCTATTATACGTATTTCTAACATTTCTGTCAATATGGTTTGCCTATATTTTTCTTCTATTATCTTCCACGTTGTATGATATTCTAAATTTTCTAATCCTTTTACTTTAAAATTCGCTATTAGTATTACTATTGTTTTTTGCAATTTGTTATATTTTTTTCCACTTTTTAATTGCTTTGCATATTCTCTTCCCCAATAGTATACTATTCTCTCCTTTATTTTGTCTTGTTCTGCTACTTGCATTTCTACATTACAGTATTCATTGTTATTGATATATGCTATCATGTCTAAAATTCCTAACTTGTCATCTAAATACTCTCTTCTTAATATTGGATTTTTGTCTAGATCTATTGAATTTATCGGTCTTTTTAGTATAGATTCTAGTAATTTACTAGTAATACTTTCACTACCTATCTCTCCAAATAGTGCTTGAAAAACAACATCTAATTTTGGAGAAAGTAATGTTGTTTCATTTTTTAAATAATTTTTCATATAAATTGTCCTTTCTCATTTTGCAGATTTGCAAAATAGATATAAATTTACACAAATTTAAAATTATAGTATTTTAATTCAATTTAATTCTTTTGATAATTACAAGATTTAATTTTTTGATAAAATTCTTAAGACTATTTCGAAATAAAATCTAAATTAGACTCTTTAAATTCGTGTATGAATCCATTAAACCATAATTCGCCAAATACTGTCAAGAAAAATATTTCGCTAAATTTCGACAAAAATCTTAGTTCTGCCATAATGATCTTCTACAGAAATTTATGCCACTGGCATGATTTCCTAGAATACAAAAAAGAACACATAAGCTACATTTTGCTTACGCATTCATAGTTTTATACATATTCTATTATCCTATTGTTTGTTTTAACATCCATATCTTTTTTCCATAGTTTAAGATGTATTCATCCATCAAACTTGATGTTCCATATTGATTTTGTTTGTCTGCTTCTTCTTTTATTTGTATTACTTTTTTTAGTAACATTCCAAAGTCATTTATTAAATTATGCAATATTGCTTCTGATTTTATTTTTTCATTTTTTGCCTCTACAATAGTCGCTGTATTTAAATAGTCTTCCATTGTTCCGTAGTGGCTGTCCTCCTAATATTAGTATATGTTCTGCAATTTCATCTATAGATACATTTACTTCGTTATAATATTCCTCTAGTTTTTCGTGCATTTGAAAGAAATCCATTCCCTCTACATTCCAATGATAATTTTGTAGTTTTCTAAAAAATACGTTTAAGTCTGATAATAGCTCATTTAAGCTTTGTTCTAAATTGTTCATACTAATAACCTCACTTTCATTATTAGTATGAACTGCTGTATTTTGTTTTATACAAGTGAAATCAAGTTTAGAACATATATTTTTAAGGGCAGATATGGAATCTGCCCCTACTTTCCTATATTATCCCAATATCTATTGGTGTTAAATCTTCTTCTTTTGTCCCTTTTTCTAATGCTTCATATAGTGCTTCTACTGTATCTAATGCTGTAAAACATGGAATTTTAGATTCTACTGCTAGTCTTCTTATTTTAAACCCATCTCTTGATTCGTGTTTTCCTTTTGTTGGAGTATTTATTATAAAACTTAGTTTGCCACTTCCTATTAATTCTGGTATACTGTTTTCTCCTTCCCATATCTTTTGTACAACCTCTGCTTCTACTCCATTTTCGTTTAAAAATGTAGCTGTACCAGATGTTGCAAATATGTGGAAACCTAGGCTATCAAGTTTACTTGCTAATGGTAACATTTCAATTTTGTCTTTGTCACGAACGGTTATTAGTACATTTCCCTTATATGGAATATTTACTCCACTTGCAATAAATGCTTTTAAGATTGCTTCTGAAAATACTTTTGATACTCCTAATACTTCGCCTGTTGATTTCATTTCTGGCCCTAGGCTTGTATCTGCATTTTTTATTTTCTCAAAAGAGAATATTGGCATTTTTACTGCTATATATTCACTTTGTTTGTATACTCCTGTTCCATAAGGCATATTGCGTAATTTTTCTCCTAAAATAACATGTGTTGCAATATCTATTACTGGAAGGTTTGTTACTTTACTAATATATGGTACTGTTCTACTAGAACGTGGATTTACTTCTATTATATACACTTCTCCACGGTTTATTATAAATTGAATATTTAGTACTCCAATGATATTTAGTTCTTTTGCAATTTTTTTAGTATATTCTACAATAGTTTTTTGGTTTTCTATATTAATGTGTTGTGTTGGATAAACAGATATACTGTCTCCTGAGTGGATTCCTGCTCTTTCTAAATGCTCCATTATTCCTGGTATTAATATATCTTCTCCATCAAATATAGCATCTACTTCTAGTTCTTTTCCAAGCATATATTTATCTACTAATATTGGGTGTTCTTGCTCTATTTTGTTAATTTCATTAATGAAATCTCTTACTTCATCATCACTATACGCTATTGCCATTCCTTGCCCACCTAATACATATGATGGACGAACTAATACTGGATATTTTAGCTCATTTGCTACTTTTATTCCTTCATCTACTGTGTATACAGTTTGTCCCTTTGGCCTTGGAATTCCGCATCTTTCTAATGCTTCATCAAATAATTCTCTATCTTCTGCCCTATCCATATCTCTTTCAGATGTTCCTAGTATTTTTACTCCCATTTCGGTTAGTGCTTTTGTTAGTTTTATTGCTGTTTGCCCTCCAAATTGTACTATTGCTCCATATGGTTTTTCTTTTTCTACTATGTTTTCTACATCCTCTTTTGTTAATGGTTCAAAGTATAGTTTGTCTGCAATGTCAAAGTCTGTACTAACTGTTTCTGGGTTATTGTTTACAATTATAGTTTCATATCCCTTTTCTTTTAATGCCCATACACAGTGAACACTACAATAGTCAAACTCTATTCCTTGCCCTATACGAATTGGGCCTGAACCTAATACTAGTATTTTCTTTTTATCCTCACTATCTATTGCTTCGTTTTCTTCATCATAGCTTGAATAGTAGTATGGTGTGCTTGCATCAAATTCGGCAGCACATGTATCTACCATTTTGAAGTTTGCTATTATTCCTTTTTCTTTTCTTAAGTTTTTTATTTCCTCTTCTTGTTTTCCACAAAGTCTTGAAATTACTTTGTCTGTATATCCCATTTTTTTAGCTATTGCTAATAACTCTTTTGTTAGTTCTTCTTCTTTTAAACGTTTTTCTATTTTTACAATTCTTTGTATTTTATTTATAAAGAATTTATCTATTGTTGTGATTTCGTGTATTGTATCTACATTTATTCCTCTTCTTAAGGCTTCTGCAATTACAAAGATTCTCTCATTATCTACATTTTTTAAATCTTCTCTTATTTGTTCATTTGTAAGCCCTTTTAATTTAGGTAGTTCTAGGCTATCTACATTTTCTTCTAATGAACGTATGGCTTTTAATAATGCTTGTTCTATTGATGGTGCTATTGCCATTACTTCTCCTGTTGCTTTCATTTGTGTTCCTAAGTTTCTTGATGCTGTTAAGAATTTGTTAAATGGCCATTTTGGTATTTTTACAATAACATAGTCGAGTACTGGCTCAAAACATGCATATGTTTTACCTGTTACTTCATTTTTAATTTCATCTAAAGTGTACCCTATTGCAATTTTAGCTGATACTTTTGCAATTGGGTATCCTGTTGCTTTAGATGCAAGTGCTGATGAACGGCTTACTCTTGGGTTTACTTCTATAACTGCATATTCAAAGCTATTTGGGTTTAATGCAAATTGTACATTACATCCACCTTCTATTTTTAGTGCAGATATTATTTTTAAGCTTGATGTTCTTAGCATTTGATATTCTTTATCTGCTAGTGTTTGAGATGGTGCAACAACGACGCTGTCTCCAGTGTGTACCCCTACTGGGTCTATATTTTCCATATTACAGATTGTAATACAGCTTCCGTTTTTATCTCTCATTACTTCATATTCTATTTCTTTCCAGCCTGAAATACATTTTTCTATTAATACTTGGTGAACTCTTGATAGGTGTAACCCACTTTTTGCTGTTTCTTCTAGTTCTTCCATTGTATAGCAAATTCCTCCACCTGTTCCTCCTAATGTGTATGCTGGTCTTACAATAACAGGTAGCCCTATGGATTTTGCAAATTCTTCTGCATCTTCGTATGTGTTTACTACTTTACTTGCAACACATGGTTCTCCTATTTCTTCCATTGTGTCTTTAAATGCTTGCCTATCTTCTGCTTTTTTTATTCCTTCTGGTGATGTTCCAAGTAGTTTAATATTATGTGATTGTAAGAACCCATCTTCATATAACTCCATTGCTATATTTAGCCCTGTTTGACCACCTAAGTTTGGTAATATGCTATCTGGTTTTTCTATTTCTAGTATTTTTTCTACTGTTTTTTTTGTTAATGGCTCTATATATATTTTGTCTGCCATGTTTTTGTCTGTCATAATGGTTGCTGGGTTTGAGTTTACAAGTATTACCTCTATTCCTTCTTTTTTTAGTTCACGGCAGGCTTGTGTTCCCGCATAGTCGAATTCTGCTGCTTGGCCGAATTACTATTGGTCCTGACCCAATTACTAATACTTTTTTTATATCGCTATTTTTTGGCATGGTTTCCTCCTATTATTTATTTTAAGAACCCCCAGTCACCTATCGGTGACAGCCCCCTTGTTAAAGGGGCTTTTTTGCTCATTTTTCGAAGACTTTGTAAATAAAATCTTCTATAAAATTGCTCCATAGCTCCTTTATTTAAGATACCTTGAGGGTTGGTTTATCTTATTTTTTCTAGAAATTCGTCGAATATGTAACTGCTGTCTTCTGGTCCTGGGCATGCTTCTGGGTGGTATTGTACTGTTACTATATTATGTCCTTTATAGTTTAAGCCTTCTACTGTTTCATCATTTATATTTATGTGTGAAACTTCTGCAATATCACTATTTATGCTTTTATCATCTACCCCATATCCGTGGTTTTGTGATGTAATACATACTCTACCTGTTTTTAAATCTTTTACTGGATGGTTTGGCCCACGGTGACCATATTTTAGTTTATATGTTTTTGCTCCTGTTGCTAATCCCATTAATTGATGCCCTAAACAAATTCCTAATATTGGAATATCTGCTTTTTCATATAGTTTTTTAATGTTTTCTATTGCAATTCCACAATCTTCTGGGTTTCCTGGTCCATTTGAAAGAACAATTCCTTTAAATTCACCAGTCAAGAATTCTGTATAAGAAGTATCCCATGGAAATACGGTTACTTCACAATCTCTTTGTAATAATGAGTTAATAATGTTTTGTTTTGCTCCAAAATCAAATAATGCAATTTTTGTTTTGCCGTTTCCACAGGTGTATTTTTCTTTTGAACTAACCGCTTGTACCAAATTTGAAATTGAATATTCTTTTATTTCTTTTATAATTTTATCTATATTAGAAATGTCACTTGTTAGTTTTCCTTTCATTGTACCTACATTTCTTAATTCTTTTGTTAATTTTCTAGTATTTATTCCTTGTAACCCTGGAATATCATATTCTTTTAGAAAATCTAATATGTGCATTTTGCTTCTAAAATTGCTTTCCATTTCTGCAATTTCGTGAACAAATACTGCTTCTACCCAAGGTTTTTTAGATTCTGCATCTTCTTTTGTTAATCCATAATTTCCGAATTAGTGGATATGTCATAACAACTCCTTGACCTGCATATGATGGATCTGTAAATATTTCTAAATATCCTGTCATTGATGTATTAAATACGACTTCTGAAATAACGTCTTTTTCAGCTCCTATTCTTTCTCCTTCATAAATACTGCCATTTTCTAATACTAAATAGCCTTTCATTTAAGACCTCCTATTTATTTTTTCCTATCCTATATCTTACCATAAATACTAAAAAAATCAAACATTTTTAAAATAAAATGTTTGATTTTTTGTTATACAATAACATTATAGAACGGAATTTTTAATTTTATATTACTTCATGTTTAATGTATCACTTTTCTTTCAAGTTAAAATTTAGCATAACTGCATCTTTAAAACCCTGTTTGTAGTACTTCTTGTGGTAATATGCCATTTTGATTTCATAATTTGATATTAAATCATCAACTCCATTTTTTAGTTTTGTTTTTAATTCTTCATATTCATTAGGTATTTCATTAATACTCTCTTGTAATTCTCTTTTGTTTTCTTTCTTTAGCACAGGTCTTAAAATATCAATATCTTCACCCATTTCCTCTAAAAATTCATCTTGTCTTATGTTAAAAAATGTATCAATTATATTTTCTTCCTTCATACTTATCACCTAATATTAGTATGAACTATTATACATTTCTTATTCTATATTTCATTTCTTCTATTAATTATATAACTACTTCCCATCATAGTTTTTGCTAAATGTTTTACTTGTGCTCCTACTTCTCCAATTTCTAATGTATTATTAAACCTTGTTTCATCTGCATCTACCACTCCTATAGAAATTGATGTTAGTGGAAACTGTTCCATAATACCTCTCCTATTTGCTACTTCTACATAACCTCTTTTAGCGTCTTCTTTTGAAAAATATTGTAGCACATTTTCATCAAATTCTTTAATAATATCTTTACAAATTTGTTCATAATCTGCACCTGATACAATAGCTATAAAGTCATCTCCCCCAATATGACCAACAAAACTACTTTCTGAATTACTTTTGTGTATATTTTGTAAAATTGTTCTTGCTGTAAATTTTATCATTTCATCTCCTTTTGTAAATCCATATAAATCATTATATGATTTAAAATTGTCTAGGTCTAGATATAATACAGCAAATCTTTCCTTTTTTAGTATACGTTTTTTCATTTCTGTTTGTATCTGAACATTCCCTGGAAGCCCTGTTAATGGACTTACACGTCTATTCATATACATTAGCCTTACTAAATTCTTTATAGTATAATATATATAATCCTTATCGACTGGCTTTACAATATAGTATTCTACATTTCGTTTTAAAATTGAAATTCTATGTTCTTTTTCACATGACTCCCCTAATACAATAATGGGAGTTATACTATTATCTTCATCTTCTCTTATTTGGTTACACAATTCTAAAATTTCTTTATTGGTTCCCTCTTCATTAATAATAATTAGTGATGGAATATTTTTTAATGCAATATCTATATGTTCTGTTTTTACACTTGTAAATTTATATTCTTTTTCATTTTCAAACATTTTTTTTATATCTGTTATTAATTTGTTATCATCATCAATAATATAAATTTCTTGTACCATGTGTTACTCCTTTAATCTTTACTTTTTCGTACATTTTCCTTCTTTTCTTTTAAAAATTCAGTTATTTTTTCAATAGTATCTGATTTTATAGTTGGGAATGCCTTTTTTAAACGCTCTGTTTGTCTTGCCAATTTTATTTTTAATTCAGTTTGTTTATGTTTTAACTCTTCTATCGCATTTTGTAAATTCTCCTTGTTTACTTGTTTTACTTCAAGTTCTTCTAATTTTTCTTTTAAGTTTTCTGTAATTTCTTTTAGTTTATCTAGTTTTCCTTTTATATTACTTACTTTTACTGCACTTACAATTGTATCAACTATAATTGCAATAGTAATCATAATTACATTAAATGTTAATATATTAGTAGAAATTAAGTCTATTTTCCCACTAATCCATGGATGCATAAATTTTATAAAAATTACTCCTAAAAAGCCCCAAAACAAAGAATTTAATAAACATACTCTTCCTTTAATGTTAAATTTATTTTCTGAATAGTCCCAATATTTTGTATGAAATAATTTTTCTAGTAATAAACCTACTGCATATTCCCACAATGATAAAGTAAAAAATGCTATAATGAATAGTAAAGCTATATTGTTTGCAAATCTGTTTAAGCATAAGAACATAAATACTGCTCCAAATCCATATATTGGACAAAATGGTCCATATAAAAAACCACTGTTTACTGGTTTTTTCTGTATACATGTCTTTAAAACTGATTCCATAACCCATCCAAAAAATGAATAGACAATAAAATATGCTATTATTTTTGTAATATATAAATAATCCATGCGCTTTTCATTCCTTTATTATATGCCATAATAGAGAAGGCTTTTTAAGCCTTCTCTTATTCTTATTTTTATTCAACAACACATTTACCGTTTACTTCAGTAATGCCTCCATCAATATTTTCTGCTGTTAACTCAACTATATTTTCGCCTTGTTCTAAAGGATGTTTGTATTCAATTAATTTTCTTTCTTGACAATTCATTTGATATTTTTGACCATTTATTGTAAAGTTAATTACTTTTAATCCAGATTGGTCTTCTGCTTTAATAACTAGATTTGATTCCTCTAGTCTTAATGATACAACAGGTCTTCTTACTCCTTTTACTTCAAGTTCTTTTGTTGTAATCATACTATCTGTATTAACAGCTTCTACCCTTAAAGTATTTTGTCCTAATGGAATGTCTACTAACTCATCAATTAATTTTAAATTGTCTATATTTGCTTTTACTGTTACATAGTTTCCACTATTCCATGTATAACGAATATATTTTAGTCCCTGTGAATCTTGTACTTTTATACGTATTTTGTTTTCTTTTGTTAATAATAATTCTATAACTGGTTTACCATCACCATCTGATACATATTCTTTTACATAGTTTGACTCTTTACCTTCACTATCTGTTACTGTTAGGTTTAATGTATTATTTCCAAATGGTAGTACTATTTCTTCTGAAATTTCTAAACTATTATTTGTTTCAATTGTTTGTTCAGTTTCGTCATTCCATCTATATGTCACACTTGCAATTGGTTTTGTATGCTTAATGTTAATTAAAATGTTATCTTCTGTTCTCTCAATGTCTACTTGTGGAACAGTATTTTCTACTTGTGGATTATCTTCTGGCTGTTCTGGTTTACTTGTTCCTGTAATCATTGCATATGAACCTATACAAATTAATACAACACCAAAAATAATGATGGCAATAGCAAAAAATATAACAATCTTTTTAATGTCTATTGGAGCACCTTGTTTTTTATTTTCTGTCTGTAATATTTGATTCATATGTTTTCACACCTCTTCTTTCATAGGGCATTATATCATACGCACTTTTTATTGTAAATAGTTTCAAAATTTTTTGTATAGAAAAAGGGGTATAAAAGTTGTATTAGATTATTAGAACCCCAGTCGTTCTTACGAACCACAGCCCCCTTAAATAAAAGGGCCTTTACTCTACTATTTTAGACTAGAATAGTTTATTTTAAATTGTAGAGAAAAGCCTCCTTTAATTAAGTGAGGTGGCAAGGCGAAGCCTTGACGGAGGGTTCTTATAATATGTTACATAAAACCATTATCTGATAACTAGAAAAGTGTAGAGAGTAGACTTTACTTTCTACTCTCTACATTATATTATAGTACAAATTTTTTAATTAATACTATTCCACCTGCCATTGTTACAAGAATAATTGTAGTTAATGTAATATAAATTTGTGCTTCTCCTGTTTTAATTGCAAGGATAACTGGTGCGTTATCTATATCATCTTCTCCTGGTTTGTTGTTATCTGGTGTTGAATCTATATCTGGTGTATCTCCATATTCATTGTAGTCTTTACTAATTTCTGCCCAGTTTACTTTTAATCCTAAGTTTTTGTCACTGTTTTCCCATGTAAGTATAATTTCTACTGTTGTACTTTCTCCTGGCTTTAATAGTATATCTTTTGTTTGTTCTGTTACTACTTCTTTTTCATTAATTTGTTTCCATAAAGGATTATCGTCTGCTACAAATTTTAATCCATCTGGTATGTAATCTTTTATTTCTTTTACATATCCTTCAAGTTCTCCTTCGTTTGTAACTTTTATTTTGTATTTAAATTTTACTGTTACTTTCTTTAAGTCACTCTTCTTTAAATCTACTTTTACAACTGGCTCTGGGTTTTCTTCTCCTGTATGTCCTGTTTCTGTAACTGTTGTTTTTCCATTTTGTGTTACAATTGCTTGTGTTACCCATTTTTTAAGCGCTAAATCAAAGTATTTTACTTTTACTTTATCAATATCGATGTCATCTTCTCCATCTTCGCCATTTCCTGGTGTAGAATCTATATCATCTATTGGTTTATCATCTGGATCAGAGTCTTCTGAAATCTCTGCTGTATTAATTAATATTCTATCTGATGTGTTTGGCTCTGTTACTTTAAATGCTACTTTTACATCTCTATAATCTGGATTTGTGTCTGTTAATCCTACATTTTTATCAAATGCTTTTAATAGATTTGCACCTTCTGTTTTTTCTTGTGCTTTTGATAAGTAATCTGTTGTAATTTTTTCTGCTTTTTCTACATCTTCTGTTTTGTTTCCATCTTTATCTATCATTATCCATCTATATTCTGTATTTGTTTCATTTTCTGGTAAGAATATTAAGCCTTCTGGTAAATCGTCTGTAACTTCTTTAGCATATCCTGCGATTGTTCCTTCATTGTAAATTCTTATTGTGTATGTTACAATATTTGAATTTGCTACTGGTACTGGTTCTTTTGTATGTGTGTATTTGATGTTTCCATCTTCTCCCATACTTAAACTTGGATAACGATTGTTAATGTCTAAATTGTCTACTTTTGTAATGAATTTTCTTAAAGCTAAATCAAAGTATACTATTTCAACACTGTCGAAATCATCATCATCTTGCCCACCTGGTATGTATTTATCTCCTCTATTTATTTCTTCTTGTTTATAGTTTGGTAAATCTTCATCACTTGGTAATACTACATTATCTTCACTAGAGTCTATATCTTTAACTGCATTTCCTTCTGCATCTGTAAAATCTGTAATATCTGCTATATTTACAATTCTTCCAGTATGTTTTATATCTGCTGTTACTTTACATTTTACTGTTATATCTTTATAGTATAAAGTTGTTCCATCAAATGCTTTTATTAAGTTATTTTCACCTTTTTCTTTTGATAAGTAGTCTGTTTTAATGGTTCTATGGCTAGTGTCTGTTTCATCATATTTCCAGCCTTTTGCTATATTTTCTTTATCTTCTGGTAAAAATTCTAATTCTTTTGGTAAATGATCTGTTATCTCACTTGCATAACCATCTTTTGTTCCTTCATTATATACACGAATTGTATATGTTACTATATCTCCTACTTTTACTTGTAGTGGATTCTTTGGATGATTATATATTGCTGTTGTCGCTGTTCCATTTACTAAATTTGTTACATCTACTACTGGTTCATGGCTTACATCTGGCACTCTTCCATTTACTGATGTAATAAATTTTCTTAATGATAAGTCAAAATATGTATAATTAATTTTTACACTATCGAAATCATCATCATCTTGCTGTCCTGGTATGTATTTATCTCCTCTATCTATTTCTTCTTGTTTGTAGTTTGGTAAATCTTCATCGCTTGGTAATACTACATTACTAGCTTGTGAATCTCTATCTGTTATAATATTTCCGTTTTTATCTGTAAATTCTGTTATATCTGCTATATTTACAATTCTTTCCTTAAATGTTGGGTCTTCTACTACTTTGCATTTTACTTCTACATCTTTATAATATAAAGGTTCTTCTAATCCCGCTCTTGTAGGATCAAATGCTTCTATAAGGTTATCTGTACTTGTATCTTTTGATAAATGTTCAGTTTTTATTGTTCTTAAAGTAATATCATTTTCATCATAATACCAACCATTTGCTATATTATCTGGGTCTTCTGGTAAAAACTCTAATTGTGCTGGTAAGTGATCTGTTATTTCACTTACATAACCATCTTTTGCACCTTCATTATATACACGAATTTTATATGTTACTATATCTCCTATTTCTACAGTTAGTGGTGCTTTTGGATGATTATATATTGCTGTTGTCGCTGTTCCATTTACTAGATTTGTTACATCTACTACTGGCTTACGGCTAGTTTTAACATCTACACCATTTATTTTTGTAATGAATTTTCTTAGTGATAAGTCAAATGCTCTTTTGGGTATTGTTACTTCTACATTATCTTTATAATTTGCATTTTCTTTTTCAACTAATACAACTGGTTGTTGGTCTTTATATGAGTTTCCTTCTGTAGTATAATATGTAGCTGATGTTCTTGCATAATCTATATCAATATCAAATCTAATTTTTGATATTTCTAAATCTTCTGAAACTTTTATATAAAAGTCTTGTCCATTTAAGCTTTCAATTGTGCTTTCTACTGGTTGTTTATTAGCATTTACTAATGTATAGTTAAATGCATTACCATTTTCATCTGTAAATTCTATTTTATTTTTAGTATAAGCAGTCGCTGAATTTACATTAATTTTAAATGGTCCTATTAAATAACTATCTCCTTCTAGTGCTAATGCTACACGTGATTTATCTAATGTTAAAGGAGAAACTGCATCTTCTGAAACATAATCACCTTTTGTTTTAGCATTATCTAAGAAATATTTATATAGTTTTGCACATTCTTCTTGACGATATAATCCATCTCTTCTGTCACCTACATTAAACTTATCTTCAAAATTGTAATATTTATTATCATCTTCTGACCAATATAATGTTGGTAATGTTTCTTTATTATAATGTTCACTATCTGCATTTGTAAAATACCAAAGTGCTAATTGTTGTACTACTTCAATATCGTCATTAGTAATTCTTTCGTGACCAATGTATTCATCGTTTTGACTAGAAAAAATACCTGCTTTAGTTAATAGTGCAATTTTTTCTTGTTCTGTGCTTTGTTTTGGCAAATACATATTATCCAAAATCCACATAATTTTATTGTATTCTTTGTCTGCATTTGGATTAGCACTTCCATCTGTTTTATTAAATGAACCTACTTGTTTTAATCTTTCTAATACGCCAATTTCAGTAATAGTAGTTCCATCTTCACCATATTTAGCATTTTTATCTGTTTTCATATCAAGTTTTACTGTATAGTTTCTTTTTGTTAAATCTCCATTTGCTGCTGTAAATCCTTTTTCTGCTCTAAGGCAGTAAAATGCATTTTGGTAACTAGCATTGTTACTTTCCATTGTTGGATATGATACAATTTTCCATATTTTCTTATCTACTGTGCTCCATGGATTTGATCCAGCCGTTTTAGGTCCAATACCATATGCTCCTGCATTTCCCTCTCTTATATTGGTGATGCCTAAAATATACGAATCATTTGCTGCATGTGCAACACCAGTAGTTATTGTTAATGTACTTAATAGAATTATCATAATGGCCATTAACATACCAATTAGTTTCTTAAGTTTCATAATTTTTACCTTCCTTTTAAAGTTATTTATACTATTTATATTTTACTTTCATCCTTATCTTTCGTCAATAGCAACTTTTTCCACTTTTTTTTAATGTAATATTTTCCATAAAAAACCTACTACGGAAATACCTTATTAAATCATAATTTTCAAAAAAGCACATTATGTTACAATTATATAACATTTTTGTAATACTTTCAACAGATTATGTTAAATTTTTCATTTTTTACAAGTATGCGTAAGCTTTATAAATTTTTATGCATATTTTTTTAATCTTTTGCATATTATTTATAGATAATTAAAAAGTTGCCCTTGACTTCCATTTGTTTTTTTGCTATTATAATATACATAGTTCATTTAAGAGAGCGTCGCTTTGGCAAGGTGACGGTCAATCTTTGAAAATTTTATAAATATGCAGGTATAGTTTAGTGGTAAAACGAGACCTTGCCAAGGTTTAGTCACGAGTCCGATTCTCGTTACCTGCTCCAAGCTTTTTAGATAAAATAATGTGTTTTAGCACTTATTTAATCTAATTAGCATATAATGAATTATATATTTTATGGCGAGTTAGCCAAGCGGTAAGGCACGAGTCTGCAAAACTCTGATGGTGGGTCCGACTCCCACACTCGCCTCCAA